>NZ_JBJTDY010000093.1:0-4648 GCF_046092605.1 Rhabdaerophilum sp.
GATCGGCGAGAACCTGTTCGACACCAAGCTGGAGCACGAGCTTCATCATCGCATCCACGCTAACGAAGCGAACGATATTGAGCTTGCGGGGGTCCATCTCAGTAGCTCCGGGTGGGGCGGTCGAGCACCGAGCGGCCCATCAGGCTCGCCGTGAGATCGACCATGAGGCGCGCGGTGCGCCCGCGATCATCGAGAAAGGGGTTCAGTTCCACGAGGTCGAGGCTCGTCACGCGGCCGCAATCATGCAGCATCTCCATGATGAGATGCGCCTCGCGGAAGGTCGCACCGCCGGGTACCGTGGTGCCGACGCCCGGTGCGATTTCGGGATCGAGGAAGTCCACGTCCAAGCTTACATGCAGCAGGCCATCCTGCCGCTCCACCTCATCGAGGAAGCCGCGAAGCAGGGAGGCGACGCCATTCTCGTCGATCGCACGCATGTCATGCACGCGGATGCCCAAATCGCCGAGCAGGCGCCGCTCGGCCGGATCAACACTGCGCAGGCCGATCATGCAGACGCGGGACGGTTCCAGCGGGGTGTGCAGCGGCGGGAAATGGCCGGCGAAACCGGGTAACCCCAGCGCATAGGCCATAGGCACGCCATGCAGGTTGCCACTCGTGGTGGTCTCCAGCGTGTGCATATCCGGGTGGGCGTCGAGCCAGAGGACGAAGAGTTTCCGGCTGGCCATCGCCGCGCGACGGGCATGGCCGGAGAGGGTGCCGGCCGCAAGGCTGTGATCACCCCCGAGCACGATTGGAAGCCCGCGCGGGCCAGCTTCTTCCACCGCCTGCGCGAGTGTTTCGGTCCAGGCCGCGATTTCGCCCAGCGCACGGATTGCCGGATTGCGATGGGGGACAGACGCGACCGCACCGATCGACAGGTTGCCCTGATCCACCACGCCATGTCCGAGCGAGGCGAGCGCCGGGCCGATGCCCGCCGCCCGAAAGGCGCTGGGGCCCATGTCGCAGCCGAGGCGGCCGGTGCCATCCTGCACCGGGGCGCCAATCAGAATGCAGGTCTTCAACTCCATCGCGGCTCTCCTTTGAAAAAATGATACCGCAAGGCTCCGGCGATCTGAACGAACCAGATTGCTCAATCGGCAAGCATAATCTACCAATCTGATAAGCAATATCAGCAAATCGGCAGAACATGGACGATCTCGACCAGCGGCTCATCACCCTGTTGCGCCATGACGGGCGACGCAGCGTTTCCGACCTTGCCCTCGCGCTGGATGCCTCCCGCGCCACCATCCGCGCCCGGATGCAGCGGCTCGAAGCCTCCGGAGAAGTCATCGGATACACTGTCGTGCTGAAGGCGGATGTCGTCTCGGCCCCGGTCCGCGGCATCACGCTGATCGAGGTCGAGGGCCGCGCGAAAGATCGTGTGGTCGATGCCCTCAGCGGCTTTGCCGAGATCACGGCGATCCACACGACGAGCGGTAAATGGGACCTGATCGCGGAGTTGAGCACCGGCAGCTTGACCGCGCTCGACGGCCTGCTTCACCGCATCCGGCTCATCACCGGGATCGGCGCATCAGAAACGCATCTGCTTCTCGCGACACCGCGCAGCAGCCAGGCGCGCCTCACCGCCGGCCAGGAGAACTGGAGCGATCTGCCGAGATCAAAAGGCCAAGATTAACAGCGAGCAAGGGCGCGGTGACGGCCTCTGACCTGTTCCCCTGAACGCCCTCGCTCTGATGTAGAACCTGCCCAACCTGAGAAGGAGCAGACGACAAGAGGAAGAGCCACTTCGCCGGAGTTTCCATTGATGGGCAAATGTCTGCATATGGGTTAGAAGCTCGACAAGATCGCCAGGGTTCTTCCGGACGCCAGGACCTTCGAAACGGTGACCGAGCTCAAAACCGTCGCGCCGCCGCTTGAAACGGGTGTCGCTCAAGCGGTTTTCCCTTTTTGGCGGTCGATGATGACGGCCACGGGCCCGCCCCCATCCGGCCCCTGGTGCTCGGCTCCCCCGGAAACAAAAATCTCGGCATGGCCCAGGAGCCCCGCCAGCGCGCCGGCCACGAAAGCGCGGGCATGGCGCGTGGCGGAAATATCGGAATCGTCGAGCATGGTGTGGCGGAAGCCGCGCAGGACACCCGTGGTGGAAGGCTCGGCCTTGGCGAGCATGGCCACGAGCTGCGCGCGTTCAGCCGGCTCAAGCTGGCCCCGCGCCGCCAGGCCAAGGCGCTGAAGGGCGGCGCGCACCGGCTCGATATCGATGGCATCGGCCATCACGGCATGGTCGATCGCAAGCGGCCCGGCCCATTCCTCGGACATGCCGAGCACGACAATTTCATGGTCCATCAATTCGATGCCCGCGGAGGTGGAGGCGCGGCCGGAATAGAGAGTCACATCCTTCGCGATCGCCGCCTCGGAGAGCGCGGAGCCCGGGATTTCCCCCAGCGCGAGGCCCACACCAAGTGCCGAAGCACCGCGCGAAAAGCCCATGGATTTCAATGTGTCGCGGATCGCCACCGTGGCCCCGCGCGATGCCGCTTCCAAAACGCGCTGCGCGGTCATCAGCGGGCATTTGATCTGCACGAAATGGACCTGATCGGGGCTGGTGATGCCCGCATCGGCCATGGCCGCATGCACGCCTTCCGCCACAGCTTCGATCTGCACCATGCGGCCGAGTTCCTCCGGGCGGATCTCGCGGGTGCGGGCCCGGCCAATGGCGAGAGCGGAACGCGCGGGCTCGGTCACGTTGCGCCGCTCGAGCGCCAGCCAATGCGGGGCGAGTGCGCCTTCCGTGCCACCGGACATGACACAGCACACGGCTTCGGCCTCCGCCGCCGGCAGGTGGCGCTTCAGTTCGAGTTGCAGCGATTGCACCGCGAAGGCCCGGGTGAAGTCGTTCACACAGCCATTGCCCTCGGTCTTCCCCAGGATCGCGATAATGCCTTCGGGCCGGATTTCCCCGGCAGAAATGGCTCGCGCGAGACCGGAGACATCATCCGGGCCTGCGGCGGAAATGCGGTGGAGATAGGCTCGGCGCGCCATGCCAGGCCCTCAGCAGCAGCCCAGGCGTTCGCGATACCACCCGGCGAGCGCGACATCGAAAGCGGGCCAGGCGCGAAGAAAATCCGCGCGTTCCGGCATCTGCGCACGATAACGGGCGCGCATTTCGTCCTCCAGGGCCGGGAGATCGACACCAAGGACCTTGCCCCCTTCGACAATCACCTTGCCATCCGCGATGACGCGAGCAACATGCGCAAGGCTGGCCCGCGCGAAGAGATAATCGACAGGCTCCACCGGCAACACGGCATCGCGGTCGAGAGTTGCGAGATCGATCTCCACGCAATCCGCGATCTCGCCCGCCGCGAGGCTCGCCTGATCCGCCGCGCCATTGGCGAAACGGCCGTTGCGCGAGGCGCTCAGCAGGTAATCCTCGCGGGAAATGTTGCAATCATAGCCCCAGCCGCCATGCAGGAACTGCCCCAGGCGGATCTCCCGCAGCATGTCGTCATCCTCATCAAAGGCCGCGCCATCGAGCCCGATGGCGACGCGGCAACCCATCCGGATCGCCCGGCCGATCGGCGCGATGCCGGATTTCAGATGCAGGTTCGAGGAGGCGTTCGTGGCGATCACCGTGCCCGCTTCCGCGATCAGCGCGAGGTCGTCGTCATTGGCCCAGACGGCATGGGCAAGCGTCAGGCGATCCGTCAGCAGGCCGATTTGCTTGAGGTAGCGCGCGGCACCCTGCGGGCAGTTCTGGTCGGCCCAGGCGCGCTGGTACTTCGTTTCGAGGAAATGCATGTGCACGCGGCGGCCCTTGCGCGCCGAGGCCTCGGCGATGCCCTCGAGCATGGAGCGCGAGCACCATTGCATGCCATTCGGGCCATATTGCACCGAAAAACGCGGATTTTCAGCGGCTTGAGCCACCGCATCCGCAAGCGCGATCTGCTCGCGCCATGGCATCAGGGGTGAGCCGAAAATGCCCTCGACGGTCTTGCGCGCCTCAGCCGGCATGCTCGCGAGCATGGGCGTGGCATCGCCGTAGATGATCGGGTTCATGTCGCGCATGGCCACGGCAAAGGCGACCTGCACGCCGACATCGCGGGCCGCGCGGCCGATCTCACGTGCTTCATCCGGCAGGGGCATCGGGCCCTGCGCGCGGGTGTAATGCGCCATGATCGAGGTGCAGCCGGAGCGAGCGGCACGCGCAAACGGCGCAGCCGAGGCGACATAGGGGTCCTGGCGTGTCATCGCCGCAAGGCGCAGCAGCCAACTTTCGAGCGGCTTGCCCGCCGCCCCGAAGGAGGTGGGCGAAAGCGGCCGGGCATGGTCATGCGCATTGGCAAAACCGGGGAGGATCAGCCGGTCCTTCCGCTTTGCATCGGGACCAGCCGAAGCGATGCGCCCGCCGGAAAGCGCCAGCCGCACGGGTTGGCTCGCGCCATCGGGGCGGAGCGTGAGGCCGTCGAGAACGAGGGACATCAGCGAGGCTCCGGGGTTGAGGCCATGAAAAGGGCCCGCCGGGGTGCGGCGGGACCGAGGTTCAGGCGGAAGGCCTCAGTTCGTGAAGACCTTCACGGCGCGCTCGGCCTTGGGCGGCAGGAAGGAGCGGTTGAACACCGCGCTCGCCGCCGGAAGCGCCGTCAGGCCATAGGCCTCGCCCACCATGGAGATGGCGCGGGTCATGCGGTCG
>NZ_JBJTDY010000094.1:0-13989 GCF_046092605.1 Rhabdaerophilum sp.
GAAAGCGCGCGATCTCGTCGGCACCTTCGACAAGCCGAAATACATCACTTTCCACGAGGAACTCTGCGCGCATTCCCGCTCGAAGATCACGGGCTGCACGCGCTGTATCGAAGTCTGCCCCACCGGCGCGATCAGCCCGAATGGTGATGCGGTGGCGATTGATCCCGGAATCTGCGCAGGTTGCGGCTCCTGCGCTTCCGTCTGCCCCACGGGTGCGGCCAGCTACGCCTTGCCAGCCGCGGATGACCTGATGAAGCGGCTTCGTGTGATGCTTCGCGCCTATCGCAGCGCGGGTGGCGAGCGTGCGTTAATGCTCTTCCACGATGCCGAGCATGGCCTGCCGCTGATCGATGCGCTCGCGCGTTTCGGCGAGGGTTTGCCGGCGAATGTCATCCCCGTTCAGGTGAATGAAGTCACGCAAGTGGGCCTCGAGCAGATCGCCGCGAGCTTCGCCTATGGCGCGGCGGGCGTCGCCTTCCTCATCCGTTCGAAGCCGAAGCATGATCCCCTCCCGCTCGCGAAACTCGCGAGCCTTTCGGCGGAACTGCTGCCGGCTCTGGGCTATTCCAGGGATGGGGTCTCGATCCTCTCGACCGATGATCCCGACCAGCTTCTCGCGGGCCTGCGCGCCATGCCTGCGCATGTGGTCGCGGTCGAGCCTGCCACCTTCCTGCCCATCGGCGAGAAGCGGCCCGTCATGATGATGGCCTTGCGCGAATGGCGCAACGTCGCGCCGGCGCGCCCGACCAAGGTGGCGCTTCCCGCCGGTTCGCCCTTCGGCACGGTGAATGTGAGAAGCGAGGGCTGCACGCTCTGCCTCGCCTGCGTCTCCGCCTGCCCGGCCTCGGCGCTGAGCGCCAATCCGGAACGGCCGGAGCTTCGCGTCCAGGAGGATCTCTGCGTGCAATGCGGCCTCTGCCAGGCGACCTGCCCGGAAAAGGTCATCACCATCGCGCCGCAGATCGATTTCGAGCGCATCAATGCCGCACCCGTGACGCTGAAGGAGGAAGAGCCCTACCCGTGCGACCATTGTGGGAAGCTCTTCGGCACAAAGTCCACCATCGAGCGCATCAAGGCGAAGCTGACAGGCCAGCACTGGATGTATTCGGGCCAGAATGCCGATCGCGCCAAGCTCATCGGCTATTGCGACGATTGCCGCGTGGAAGCGATGACCAATACCGGCTTCGACCCCTATGCCGGCACGCCCCGGCCGCGCGTGCGCACCACCGAGGATTACATCCGCGAGAACCCGGAAGATAAGCTCAACTGAGGCTCAGCGCGTCGCCTTATCGATGAAATCGACCAGAGCCTCGCGGTCTTCCGCGCGATTCACCACCTGCTCCGGCATCTTGGTGCCGGGGAGCATGGCGTTGGGGCCGATCTCGAACAGCCGCGCGATGGTCTCGCGGGACCAGATAACTGGCTTGTCGAGAAGCGCCGGCGAATAGGCATAACCTTCGGCCGTGCCGACCTTGCGGCCCATCACGCCATGCAGCGTGGGGCCCGCGCGATTGCCATCATCCGGCGAGAGCGTATGGCAGGCACCGCAGGCCTTGAAAACCTCCGCGCCGGGATGGTTCGCGAGCGCCTGCAGGCGCGCCTCGGGCGCTTCGGCGAGAACGGGATTGACCGGCTCGCCCGTGGCCACCACCCAGCGCCGCACAAGGCGATCCGCGCCGCCCGTTAGGATCTCCCGGCCATCGGGCGAAAAGGCGAGCGACCAGAGCGGGAAGGCCGGGCCGGACATGCGGCGCTGGATGTTGCGCGCCGGGCGATCCACCAGCGCCAGCGCCCCCCGGAAACCCGCCGCGCCGATGATCCTGCCGTCAGGCGAGGCCGCGAGCGCGACGATCGGCACCTCGGCGATCGGGAGCGCGGTGATGGCCCCCGTCACGGGGTTCACGAGGCGCAATTGCCCATCGGCGGCGGCGACCGCAAGCTCATCGCCCGCGCGCACCAGCGCATTCAGCGGCACGCCGATCTCGATCACGCGCGGCGCCTCTGCGCCCTTGTGGAGAATGAGCTGGCCATCGTAGCCGGCGGAGGCGAGCGTGCCATCGGGCAGGTAGGCGACCGCATTCACATTGCCCTTGTGGGCGTCGATCACGCGCGGGGTGCCTCCCGCGAGCGGCCAGACGCGGATCGTGCCATCCCAGCTCGCGGAGGCGATTTCCGTTCCATCCAGGGAAAGCGCAAGGCCGGCAATGGGCGCCTCATGGCCTTCGAGAGTCGCGCGGGGCACATGGCCCTCGCGAGGCCAGAGGAGGATGCGGCGATCCTCGCCGGCGCTGGCATAGCCGCCATCGGGCAGGGCAATCAGCGCGTTCACCGCGCCTTCGTGGCCCCGCAGAACCGTTTCGGCGATGCCGCGCGCCGGCGCCCAGCGGATGACCGTGGTATCGAAGCTCGCCGTGGCGATGCGGCCATCGGGCGTGGCGACAATGGCCCGGACCGGCCCGCCATGCCCACGCAGATCGGCGGCCTCAACCGGCAGCGCGAGGAAAACCGGTAACGCCCAGATCAACCAACGCAAAGCCATTCCTCCCTCTCGACAGCCCCGAACGCTTCCACCATATGGCGGGGATGCGGCTGCGGGACAGCGTCCTGCGGCAAGGAGCCTCGCGACGTGAGCGACCATGCCTGAAATCGCCCTCGACCTTCTGGGCCTGCGCTGCCCCCTGCCTGCGCTGAAAACGCGCAAGGCGCTGAAGGGTCTCCCGCCCGGCACCGTGCTGGTGGTGACGGCGAATGACCCTCTGGCGGGGCTCGACATTCCGAACCTCATCCGCGAGACCGGCGACACGCTTCAGGCGACCGAAAAGGTTGGCGAATGCATGACCTTCCGGATCGTGAAGGCCTGAGCGGGAAAATCCGCCTTTCCTGCGGGAAAACCTGGCAAAAAGCCCCGCAACAGCGCCAAACATCGCAAGGTTCTTCCCATCGTCAAAACGGCTCCGGATGCTTACAAAGGGCTCGGAAGAAACGGGGATTGTCGATGCTTCTCGCGCAGAAACCGCTTGCCCTCATGGCCCGCCCGCAAGCCTTGCTCGCTCTGGCTGCCATGGTCCTGCTGCTGGCCCTCGCCGGCCTCAATGGCGGTCTGCGCATGGCGCTGCTCGCGGGCATCGGCCTCTTTGCGGGCCTCGCGCTCTACCATGCGAGCTTTGGCTTCACCGCAGCGTGGCGGCGCTTCATCCTCGAGCGGAAAAGCGCGGGGCTTCGCGCGCAAATCATCATGCTGGGTGTCACCAGCCTTGTCTTCTTCCCCGCTTTGGCTGCGGGCAGCGTGCTGGGCCAGCCCGTGGGCGGCTATGTGTTCCCCGTGGGCGTGGCGCTCGTCACCGGCGCATTTCTCTTCGGCCTCGGCATGCAACTGGGTGGGGGCTGCGGCTCCGGCACGCTGTTCACCATTGGCGGCGGCTCGGTGCGCATGGTGGTGACGCTTCTGTTCTTCATCCTCGGATCGACGCTCGCGAGCGCCACTGCCGAGCATTGGTTCGCCTGGCCGAAATTCGCGCCGGTCTCGATTGTCACGAGCCTCGGCTGGTTGCCGGCCCTGGTGGTGATGCTCGCCGGACTGGCCGCGCTCCATGCGCTGGTGGCGAGGGCGGAGACGGCGCGGCATGGCTCGCTCGCTTCCATCCGGCAACCCGCGACGAACTGGCTCGGCGGTCCCTGGGCGCTGGTGATCGGCGCGCTGGCTCTCGCGCTGGTGAACATCGCGACGCTCATCGTCTCCGGCTGGCCCTGGGGCATCACGGGAGCCTTCGCACTCTGGGGCGCGAAAGTCGCGAGCCTCTTCGGCGCTGCGCCCGAAGCTTGGGCCTTCTTCGCCGGGCAGGAAGGCGCGTTGCGCGGGAGCCTTTTCGCGGACGTCACCTCCGTGATGGATTTCGGGATCATCCTCGGCGCGATGCTCGCGGCGATGATGGCGGGGAAATTCAAGCCGGGCCTTTCCATTCCCGCCCGCTCGCTCGCGGCGGCGGTGATCGGTGGCCTGCTGCTGGGCATCGGCGCAAGGCTCGGCACGGGCTGCAACATCGGCGCGTTCTTCTCCGGCACCGTGTCCGGCAGCCTGCATGGCTGGGTGTGGCTCGTCTTCGCCTTTGCCGGCAATGTGTTGGGCGTGAAGCTGCGGCCGATTTTCAGGCTGGACTGATCATTTGGCAGGCTGAATCGCCGGCTTCGCAGCCCGTTCGTCCTTCGCGGACTTGTAACGCTTCGCGAGCCGGGCGACCGCAACGAGCCCCGCAAAGCCCGCGAGGTTCGCGAAAGTCGTCGTGAGCCCGTCACGGCCCGTCACATCCAGCACCATGCCGAGCCCCCAGGCGAGGGCGATGGAGGCCATGAAGGTCGCCAGCGCTTGCTGTCCCACCTCGATGATCGGGCGAAAGGCGGCGAGCCGCGCGCGATGGGGTTCGATAAGGGTCAGCGCCACATGGGCGCTTGCGAGAAAATGGATGTAGAGCAAGGGGTTGAGGTTGGTCTTGCCATCCGCGCCGATCAGCCGTTCATGCGCGGCTCCGAGGGCCGGAATGTTCTGCGTGAAGCCCCAGAAATTGAGCGGCACCGACGCCACGAGAAACGCCACGCAGAGCCAGAACAGCGCGCCCTTCTCGAAAGGCGGCGCTTTCAGCCACCCCAGGCCGAAGGCGAAGCCCGTGAAGAACACGAGTTGCCAGGCGAAGGGGTTGAAGAACCACATGCCGCCCGGCCCCTGCCCGCCCGGCAGGTTGAGATGCGTCGCCTGCACGATGATCCACAACGCCAGCAGCGCGCCCATCGCGAGGATGGGCGACACGCGTCCCGCGAGCATCACCAGCGGCAGCATGGCGAGCAGAACGAGATACATCGGCAGGATATCGAGGAAGGCGGGCGTGAAGGTCAGCGTCATCAGCGCGAAAAGCCCCTCGCCCGGCTCGCGATAGAACCAGCCCAAACCAAGCCGGGCGGGGTAATCCGTGCCCGTGAGCTTCCAGCCAGCGACACTCAGCGCCATCATCACGAGGGCAAGGCCGATATGCGCCCAATAGACCTGCCAGAGGCGCGAGAGCACGCTGAACAGGCCCGCGCCGAAGCCCTGCCGCCGGAAGACCCGCCCGAAAGCATAGGCCGAGGCGAGGCCGGAGCAGAACACGAACAATTCAGCCGCCGAGGAAAAACCGAACCGCGCGGGAATGAACCCGAACCAGGGATTATCCGGGAGATGCGCGACGAAGATCACGAACATCGCGAGGCCGCGAAAGAAATCGAGCCGCTCATCACGGGGGCTGCGCGTGCTGGCCATCAAAGCCTCCCCTCATCGGCATCCGGCGCGATGCGCACGGCAATCAGCGTGAACCGGTCGGCGCGCGCGAGCACTTCATCGCCCGGCCGGCCGACGGCGATGCGGCAGCCTTGCGCGGCGAGGCGCTCAGCAAGGATGTCGGCTCCGTTCGGCACGCATGCTCCCTCATGCAAATTTGCTATGCAGCCTTGCGCATCCATGCCGCTCGCAATTGCGTGAGGCAGGAAGAAGGCAGTTTCAGCGGAAAATGCCGCCGAGCCGGATTCCCATGTCGCTCAGGGCCTGCTCGGGCGTCTTGCTGCCGCCAAGCACGGCATGGACATTGGCGCGCAGAACCTCGGATACCTCCGAGTAGCGCGGGGTAATGGGCCGGGGACGGGCCGATTGCACGACCGGCAGGGCCTGCGCGAACCATGGCCATGCGGCGAGCACTTCCGGGTCGGCATAAAGCTCGGCAAAGGCCGGAAGGTGACCGGCCTCAAGGGCCATCACCCGCGCGGTTTGCGGCGAGGAAAGGTGCCGCAGGAGCTTCACCGCCTCGGGCTTGTTCTTCGAGAAGGCGGAGACGGAGACCATCCAGCCGCCAAGGCAACTGGCGCTTCGCAAGGGTTCGAAGCCGGGCAGTGGCGCGATGCCGATCCGGCCCTTCACGGCGGAATCCGCATCGGTCTGCAGCCGGTTCCAGGCATAGGACCAGGTGATCCCGAAAATGAGGTTCCCGACCTGCATGGTCTGGCGGATGCGGTCGGTCGCGATTTCCGCATGGTTGGGCGGCGTGACATTCGCGGCGCGCAGATCCGCCCAGAGCTGGAAAGGGCGCTTTGCGGCCTCGCTTCCGAGATTGGGCCTGCCCCCCGCGAGCAGATCCTCCCCCGTGGCCCAGAGCGGCACGAGATAGGAGCAGACCGTGCTTTCCACCGGCGCACCGGTCATTTCCAGGCCGATCAGGGCAGGGTTGTTCTCGCCGGCCATGATCTTCCGAGCGGCATCTTTCAACTCATCCCAGCTGCGCGGAGGCTCGAGGGCGTATTTCTCCAGCAAATCCTTGCGATAATAGAGGAATTGCGCATCGGCGAAATAGGGCACCGCGATTACCCGCCCGGCATGGATGCTCGCGGCCCGCATTCCCGGCAGGTAGCGGTCGAGAAGCAAATCACGTTCCGCGCCGAGATGGGCATCGAGCGGTTCGGCCCATTGCGCCGCCGCCCATTGCGCCGGACGCAGCACATCGATCAGGAAGAGATCGTAGCCGGAATCCTTCGAGGTCAAAGCGGCATTCAGCATCTGCTGCTGCTGCTCGAGCGTGGCGCCCCCCGTCTCGATCTCGATGCCGATGCCGGGATTGGCGCGCAGGTAGCCCTCGATCGCGAGGCGCGCGACATCGAGTTTCTGCGCGTTGCCGATGAAGAGCCGCAGGATGCTTTGCGGCGCAGCCGGCGGCGGCTGGACCGGAGCTTGCGCCCGCGCGAAAACGGGGCCGACCAGCCATGCGAGGACCGCCAGGAACAGGCAGGCGAAAACCTTTCCGCGCCCCACCGGTGCGATGCTCTTCATGACCCCTCCCCGCAACCGTAACTGCTGGCCTCTCATCCTTCCGATCAATGCCGCCGGCTGGCAAGGGTGAAGTGAGAAACCGGCGGCGTGATCCCCATGCCGATCGTGCTGGAAGGGCTTGCAGGCAACGGCTTCGCTGCCTAACCATTGTCGCCCTGCCTTCTCGACCAAGGCCCCGAGCCATGACCCGCATCCTCGCCGTCGGCATTGCCGTCCTCGATGACATCTACACCCTGCCGATGCCGATCACGCCCGGCCAGAAGCACCGCGCGAGCGGCATCCTCACCACCATCGGCGGCACGGCGACGAACGGCGCCTTTGCCATCGCGCGGCTGGGCGGGCGGCCTGGCCTGCTCGCGCGCTTCGGCGATGACGCGGTGGGCGCGCAATTGCGCGGCTTGCTCGAGGGTTATGGCATCGACACCAGCCTCAGCGTGGCATTGCCGGGCATGCGCACCTCGCGCTCGACCATCGTGGTGGAGCCCAATGGCGATCGTTCGATCTTCAATTTCCTCGATGCGAGCGCGCCGGATGACGCCCCTTCCGTGCCGCGCGAATTGCCGGCAGGCTTCGATGCCGTTCTGGGCGATGTGCGCTGGGAGAATGTCGCCCTGCGCATGTTCGAATCCGCCCGCGCTAAGGGAAAGGCCGCCGTGCTCGATGGCGATCGCGCGCCGCAGGAACCGCGCCTCGTGGAAGCTTCGACACATGCGATCTTTTCCGCGCAGGCCATGCGCGAGATGACCGGCATCAGCCATATCGGCGAGGCCTTGGCCCAATATGCGAAGGGCCGACCGAATTTCATCGCCGCGACCGATGGCGAGCACGGCACCTACAGCCATTGGGAAGGCCGCGTGACGCATCACCCGGCCTTCGCGGTGACAGCGGTGGATACGCTCGGGGCGGGAGATACCTGGCACGGCGCCTTTGCCTTCGCGCTGGTAGACGGGCTTTCGATCCAGGCGGCGATCCGCTTCGCGAGTGCCGCAGCGGCGATCAAGGTGACGCGTCCCGGCGGGCCGTTGGGAGCGCCGACGAAGGCGGAAGTGCTGGCCTTCCTCGAGGAACGGGCATGAGGGCGACCAGCGCCCCCCGATCAGCAACCCGATCGCCAAGTCCCTCGGCAAGCCCGCGCCATGGGAAGAGGTTGGCCGGCTCTGCGGAAGGCCCCGGATTATGCTCTGCGCCGGCGCGGGCATGGCGGAATTTCGCGCGGGGCTCGAACATGCCTGCAAGGCTGGCGCGCGGGTTATGTGCAACTCGGCGTCGATTGCGCCATCCTGCTCGCCTCGCCGGCGGTGCTGCCGCCGCAGAATTTCCTGCTTTCGCTGCTGGGTGCCGTGGTGGTGAACCTGATCCTCGCGATCAATCATCGCCCCGGGCGATATCTCGGAATGTCCTGAGGGTTGTGGGCGCTTTGCCCTCTTGAAGTTTCCCGCGCCTCCCTCACCATGAACGGAAGGAGAAACCACAGATCATGCGTCGCACCCTGCGTTTCATCTTCCGGGGCCAGACCGTCGAACGCGACGGGTTCGATCCCACCCTCACGCTGCTCGAATGGCTGCGCGAGGAGCAACGCGCCACGGGCACCAAAGAAGGCTGCAACGAGGGCGATTGCGGGGCTTGCACGGTGGTGCTTGCCCGCCTGCGCGAGGGTCGCCTGCGCTATGAGCCGGTGAATGCCTGCATTCTCCTGCTCGGGCAGGTTGATGGCGCGGAAGTGCTGACGGTGGAGGATCTCTCGGCCGGCGGCACGCTTCACCCGATCCAGCAGGCGATGGTTGTGCATCACGGCTCGCAATGCGGCTTCTGCACGCCGGGGATCGTGATGAGCCTCTTCGCGGCGTATCACGAGGCCGAGCGCCCGCTCACCCGCGCGGCTTTCGATGACATTCTCTCGGGCAATCTCTGCCGCTGCACCGGCTATCGCCCGATCGCCGATGCCGCGCTTGCAGCGCTCCGCGGCCCGGCGGCGGACGCCTTCGCCAACGAGCCCGAGCTTCGCCGGACGCGGCTCGAAGTTCTGCAGGAAGGCTCGGACCTCTTCATCGGGCATGAGGCGCGCTTCTTTGCGGCGCCCGCGAGCATCGAAACCATGGCGAGCCTCGCCTTGCGCCACCCCGATGCGACGCTGCTGGCGGGCGGCACGGATGTCGGCCTCTGGATCACCAAGAAATTGCAGGATCTCGGCAAGATCATCTGGCTGGGCCGCGTGAAGGGTCTTGACCGCATCGAGGAGAGCGACGCCCTTCTCACCTTCGGGGCAACCGTGACGCATGAGCGTGCCCTGCATTCGCTGGCGAGCCTCGACCCCGATCTCGACCGGCTGATGCGGCGCTTCGGTTCCAGGCAGGTGCGCGCCTCCGGCACGCTGGGCGGGAACATCGCCAATGGCTCGCCCATCGGCGACCTCGCGCCCGCCCTGATCGCGCTCGACGCGAGCGTGGAGATGCGCAAGGGCGGGCTCTCCCGCACCATGCCGCTCGAGAACTTCTTCCTCGCCTATGGCAGGCAGGCGCGCGAGCCCGGCGAGGTGGTGACGGCGTTGCACATCCCGAAACTTAAGCCGGGCATGGCCTTCCGCGCCTTCAAGATTTCCAAGCGCTTCGACGAGGATATCTCCGCCGTGATGGGCGCGTTCCGCTTCCGCCTGGAGGATGGCCGCATCGCCGAAGCGCGCCTTGCCTATGGCGGCATGGCGGGCACGCCGGCGCGCGCCAGGGCGACCGAACAGGCGCTCGAGGGCGTGTCGCTTTCCGATACGCATGGCTGGGCGACGGCGCTCTCGAATCTCGAGGCGGATTTCCAGCCGATCTCGGATATGCGCGCCAGCGCCGGCTATCGCGCGAAGGTCGCGCGTGCCGTGCTCGGCAAGGCCTTGCTCGAAATCGCCGGCGCGGCCGCCGAGACGCGCATTCACCCGCGGGGGGAGGTGGCTCATGCGGGCTGAGCCAGAAACCCTCGCTGTGGTGCACGATTCCCTGCCCCATGACAGCGCGCGCCTGCATGTGACAGGCCGCGCGACCTATATCGACGATATCCCCGAACCCGCCGGCACCCTTCACATCGCTTTGGGCCTCTCGCCGAAAGCGCGCGGTCGGATCGTCAAACTCGACCTCTCGGAGGTGGAGGCCTGCGAGGGCGTGGTGCGCGTGATTACCGGGCATGATGCACCGGGCAAGAACGACACCTCGCCCCATCTCGGCGACGAACCGATGCTCGCGACGGAAGAGATCGCCTTCCACGGGCAGGCGGTCTTCGCGGTGGTCGCCACGAGCCGCAAAGCCGCGCGCATCGCGGCCCGGCTCGCGCATCTGGAGATCGGCGCGGAGAAGCCCTCCGTTTCGGTCGAGGATGCGAGGCAGGAAGGCGGGCGCGTGCTGCCGGATTACGCGTGGGAGAATCCGCGCGCGGAGGATGCGCTTGCGGCCTCGCCGATGCGCCTTTCGGGCGAGATCGAGATCGGCGGGCAGGAGCATTTCTACCTCGAGGGGCAGGCAGCCTTCGCCTTTCCCGGCGAGGGCGAGGAGATGCTCGTGCATTCCTCCACCCAGCATCCGAGCGAGGTGCAGCATATCGTGGCGCGCGTGCTGGGCGTGGCGGACCACGACATCACCATCGAATGCCGGCGCATGGGCGGCGGCTTTGGCGGCAAGGAAAGCCAGGCGAGCCAGTTCGCCGCCATCGCCGCGCTTGCCGCTCGCCTCACGGGCCGGCCTTGCAAGCTGCGGCTCGACCGGGATGACGATTTCGTGCTCACCGGCAAGAGGCATGATTTCCTCACGCGCTATGATGTCGGTTTCGATGCGGAGGGGCATATCCAGGCCATCGACCTGCAACTCGATGCGCGTTGCGGCTATTCGGCGGACCTCACGATCGGCGTGGTCGATCGCGCGATGTTCCATTCGGACAATGCCTATTTCCTGCCCGAAGCGCGGATTGCCTCGCGGCGGCTGAAGACCAACACCGTCTCGAACACTGCCTTCCGTGGCTTTGGCGGCCCGCAGGGAATGGTGGGCATCGAGGCCGTGATGGACGCCATCGCGCATAGCCTTGGCCGCGATCCGCTCGATATCCGCAAGGCGAATTTCTACCGGCCGGGACGCGACGTCACGCCCTATGGCATGACGGTCTTCGATATCGAGACGCTGCTGCCGCTGGTGGAACGGCTCGAACTCACCAGCGATTATCGCGCAAGGCGGCAGGAAATCGCCCATTTCAACGCGCATTCGCCGATCCTGAAGAAGGGCCTGGCGCTGACGCCGGTGAAGTTCGGCATTTCCTTCACGCTGAAACACCTGAACCAGGCGGGCGCCCTGGTGCATGTCTATTCCGATGGCTCGGTGATGCTCAATCACGGCGGCACGGAGATGGGCCAGGGCCTCTATGTGAAGGTGGCGCAGGTGGTGGCGGATGTCTTCGGCATCGGCCTCGAGTGCGTGAAGATCACCGCCACCAGCACCGCGAAAGTGCCGAATACCGGGCCCACGGCCGCTTCCTCGGGCTCCGATCTCAATGGAATGGCGGCGAAGATCGCGGCGGAGACGATCCGGGATCGCATGGCGGCGGAAGCTGCGCGGCGCTTCGGGTGTTCAGCCGGAAACGTCGCGTTTTCTGGTGGTTTCGCACGGGGCAACGGGCAAGAAATCGCCTTCGGCGCGCTGGCGAAAGCCTGTGTGCTCGAGCGCATCCCGCTCTCCTCCACCGGCTTCTATTCCACGCCCGGCATCACCTGGGATCGCAACACGAAAACCGGCCGTCCCTTCTTCTATTTCGCCTATGGCGCGGCGTGTTCCGAGGTCATCATCGACACGATGACCGGCGAGATGAAACTCTCGCGCGTCGATATCCTCCATGATTGCGGGCGCTCGCTGAACCCGGCGATCGATATCGGCCAGATCGAGGGCGGCTTCGTGCAGGGGCTGGGCTGGCTCACGACCGAGGAACTCGTCTTCGATGCCGAGGGCCGGCTCAGGACCCACGCACCCTCGACCTACAAGATCCCTGTCGCCTCGGATGTTCCGGCCGATCTGCGCGTGAGCCTCTGGCAGGAGGCCAATCGCGAGGATGCGATCCACCGCTCGAAGGCGGTGGGTGAGCCGCCGGTCATGCTCGCGATCTCCGTCTTCTCCGCGATTGCCGATGCGGTGCATTCGCTCTCGCCGGGCAAGCCGGTGAGATTGCGGGCGCCAGCAACGCCCGAAGCCATTCTCGACGCCTGCGATGCGCAGAAGGGCCTCGCATGAGCCGCATGCGCATCACCATCGCGGAGGCTCATGGCTCCACCCCGCGCGAGGTGGGGGCGGCGATGCTGGTCGATGCGGAAGGCCGTTTCTCCGGCACGATCGGCGGCGGGGTGCTCGAATGGCAGGCGCTCGCCGAGGCGCAGCGCCTCCTGCAATCCGGCAAGATCCGGCGCGAGATGCGCTTCGCGCTCGGCCCCGATCTCGGCCAATGCTGCGGCGGGCGGGTGACCTTGTCCTTCGAGCGCGTGGAAGGCGAGACCCGGCTGGAGAAGCCGGAGGCGACGCCCGTTCTCATTTTCGGCGCAGGACATGTCGGCCGTGCGCTGGTGCTGGCGCTTGCGCCGCTTCCATTAGCCGTGCGGTGGATCGACCCGCGCCCGAACGCCTTTCCCCAGGCCTTTCCCCCCAACGCGACGCCCGTCGCGCCCACCGATCCCGTGACGGAAATCGCGAGCGCGGGAGCGGGATCGCTGGTGCTGATCCTCACCCATAGCCATGCGCTCGATCTCGCGCTCTGCGATGCGGCCTTGCGGCGCGACGACCTGCCCTTCGTGGGCGTGATCGGCTCGGCGACGAAGCGCGCACGTTTCCTCTCGCAATTGCGGAGCATGGGGCATGGGGGGGATGCCCTTACCCGCCTCACCTGCCCCATCGGGATCAAGGATCTCGGCTCGAAGGAGCCGGCATTCATCGCGGCAGGGGTTGCGGTGCAGCTCTTGCAGGAGAAAGCCAAACAGGCCGCGACCGAGAAAGCCTCACGAGGAATTCATGCCCGAACAGCCCGATGATGAAGCGCTTCTGGCCCGCGCGGTGCAGCTTTCGCGCCTGCACATGGAAGAGGGCGCAGGCGGGCCCTTCGGCGCGGTGATCGCCACGAAGGATGGCCGCATCATCGCCGAGGGCTGGAACGGCGTGACCTCCGGCAATGACCCCACCGCGCATGCCGAGGTGGTGGCGATCCGCCGGGCCTGCGCGGCGCTCGGCACCTTCGATCTCTCCGGCCATGTGATCTATTCCTCCTGCGAACCCTGCCCGATGTGCCTCGGCGCGGTCTACTGGGCGCGACTCGACCGGCTGGTTTTCGCCAATTCGCGGGCGGATGCGGCGGCCATCGGCTTCGATGACGCGCGGATCTACGACGAGATCCCCAAGCCCATCGAGGCGCGCCTGTTGCCGACCGTGCATCGGCCGAGCAGGGAAGCCACGGCGGTGTTCGCTGAATGGCTGAAGAAGGCGGATCGTATTCCCTATTGAAGGGGAAGGCGCAAGGCTGGTCGTTTCGGCAATTCGACCAATTTCTGTGCATGACACGCCTGAATCGTGCCCGGTGCTTGCGCTGCAACCCGGCATGAGGCTTGCTGTCATCCAGGAGCTTCGTGCCTCGTTCGCCCCATGGCGAACCAGATGCGGAAAAGAGCAACAGAGGAGGACCCCCGTGTTTGAGATTTCCCGACGTGGCACTGTTCTGGGCTTGGCAATGGCTGGTCTGACCGCGATGTCGCCTGCCCTGGCGCAGGCCCCGACCAAGCTCCGCCTGACGCTGGACTGGCGCTTCGAAGGCCCCTCGGCACCCTTCCTGGTCGCGATTGACAGGGGTTACTTTGCCGCTGAAGGGCTCGATGTGACGGTCGATACCGGCAACGGCTCGCGCGAGGCAATCCCGCGCGTCGCTTCCAACACCTATGATCTCGGCTTCGGGGACATCAACTCGCTGATCCGCTTCCGCGACGAGAACCCTTCCGTGAACCTGAAGGCCGTGATGATGGTCTATGACCGGCCGCCCTTCGCGATCATCGGGCGCAAGTCGAAGGGCATCACCACCGATCTCAAGAGCCTCAACGGCAAGAAGTTCGGCGCGCCGGCGACGGATGCGGCTTATGCGCAATGGCCGATCATGCGCGC
>NZ_JBJTDY010000095.1:0-6996 GCF_046092605.1 Rhabdaerophilum sp.
GCTTCCGGCGGGCACGGAGATGGTGATGCCGGGCGACAACATCTCGTTCGAGGTTGAACTGATCACGCCGATCGCGATGGAAGAGAAGCTGCGCTTCGCTATCCGCGAAGGAGGCCGAACCGTCGGCGCCGGCGTCGTTGCTTCGATCCAGGATTGATCTGTTTCCGGGCAGGTTGCCGCTCGGAGGGCTTGAAATCGATCAGGGGAGCCCCACGGCTCCCCTTTTCTTTTATGCCAGAGGCAATCCAAGGAGGGATGATCGATGGAACCCGAAATGCGGATGCTCGATCTCTTCCCCCTCGGTTTCGGCCTGGTCGCCCTTGGCCGAAGCTGGGGCCATGTGCCGAAGCCGCCGCCGCCGGAAGCCGAGGCTCGCCGGCTGCTGGAAGCGGCCTTCGAGCTTGGCATCCAGGTCTATGATACCGCGCCGGCCTATGGCCTGAGCGAGGCGCGGCTGGGGGCCTTCCTGAAAAGCCTCACGAAAGAGCAGCGCGAGACGATCTTCATCGCGACGAAATTCGGCGAGCACTGGAATGACGATGGCACCACGCGGGTCGATCATTCCTACGAGGCGCTGATGCGCAGCCTCGACCGCTCCGTGGAACTCCTCGGCGATATCGACCTCTTGCAGGTGCACAAGGCGAGCATGGAGGCCCTGCGCGGCGAGGAACTGCGCTGGGCGCTTCAGGCCGTGCAGGCCATGGATATTCCGCAATTCGGCGCCTCGGTGAGCAACATGGAGGCCGGGAAGCTGGCTCTCGAGATGGGGTTCCACTGGATTCAGATGCCGCTCAACGCGCAGAACCGCGCGCTGGAACCGCTGGTGGAGATCGCCGAGGCGGCAGGAACGCGGATCATCGCCAACCGCCCGCTGGCGATGGGAGCCGCCGTGGCTGACCTCCCGGCGGATGCCCGCGAGCAGCGGGTGCTCGATGCGTTCCGCTATCTGCGGCAGGCCAATCCCTCTGGCCTCGTGCTCACGGGCACCATCTCCGAGGAGCATCTCGTCCAGAACATCGCGGCCTTCCGCGCGGCGGAATGAGGCGGGGGAGGGCGGAGAGCCGGCTTACTCGCAAGCGTCCTGCAGGGGCGTGAGCTTGAAGGTGCCCATGCCGGTATCCTTCACCTTCTTGCCGATCACGTGGGCCTCGCCATCACTGAAAAGCGTGATCTTGCCGTCGTTCTCGCCGATCGCGATGGTATATCGGCCATCGCCGACGAAGCGGGCGCCGCCGCCCGTACCCTGATAGGTATAGGCTCCCCGCGTGCCGCCATCCCACGGCGTCATCTGGAAATTCACCTTGCTCATACCCACCGAGCGCAGGGTGAAGGCGCGTTCGATATCGCAGATCCGGCCCGTAAGCTCGATCGCCTGAACCTTGCCGGAGACCTCGTAGGACTTGATGCAAGTGGCCTGCACCTCGAGATAGCATTCCGGGCAGGCACCGGAGGGGCCGCGCCGCACCTTGGTGCGCTTCTGGCCCATCACGCGCTGGATATCCGCGCCCAGCGCCTCCGCCTGCGCGGTATAGGCCCTGGCCTCGTCAGCGGCGAGTTGGTGGGCCGGGCGTTCCCAGAAGGCATAGAAACCCATCTGTCGGCAGGTATCCGCATGGGAGGCCTCATGCACGGCGAAGGCGCGCGCGATGCCGGCGCATTTCGCACCGGCCTTGAGGCTTTGCTCCATCTTGGCCGGGTCATCCGGCGCGCAGAGATCCTTGCCCTCCTTCTTCCACCGGTTTTCGATGGTCCGGCGCTCGTCGAGGTCCACGACGCGGGTGTCGTTCACCCATTTCCGCCCCGCGGAGATGCCCTTGCCGGATCGGGGATTGTCCTCGTAGGCCAACCGCTCCCGGGCACCCCGCGGGACATAGGGCACACGATCAGGCTCGCCGGGCTTGCCCTCTCTCAACCCGTGTGCGGCGCTGCCTTCGCCCTTGCCGTCCTGGAAGGCGTTGTAATCGCGGAAGGCCTGTTCGTAATCCGAGCCCTTCGGGTTCTGCCCGTATTTCTCGATCAGCGTGCGGGCCTGGATTTCGAAGCGCTGCTTCAGCAGCAGCGCGATAGCCAATTCGGTCTGGATCGCGCCAAGATCCTCGCATTTGCATTCCTCGAGCGCCACCGCCCGGTACGGCACCAGCGAGGCCGCCATCAGCGCAAGACCGAGGAGAACGCGGGGCGAAACCAGGCGTGCCATGATGCCGCGCGCCAAGCCGGTGCATGAAAGGCGTGTCATGAAAGCCCCCTCTTTCAGCATGCAACCGCATGATGCGCAAAGGCCGGGGCATTGCAAGGCTGCGGGGTGGAAAGCGGCGGAGCGCCGCAAATCCGGGCTTGTCTCGCCGGAATCTGTCGCTATAAAACAGCTCGCGCTAGGGGAGTAGCTCAGCTGGTTAGAGTGGCGGTCTCCAAAACCGTAGGTCGTGGGTTCGAATCCCTCCTCCCCTGCCATCGCGCAATTTAAGTCTCTGAAATGTAACTGTTTTTGACGATTGGACCGAATGAGATTCGGTCCGGTTTCGCAACTGGCCGTGCACGATCCTGTCCAGCGGGAGCGTGATGTTTTTCCTTTGCTCTCATGCTTGTCGAAGAGGCGCCGTCTGTTGGTGGCGTCGAAGCTGTCTTTGCGCCGATGGGATTCGCCTGTCTGCCATCCGTTTGGCGGAGCGCCATCCGGCACCCGCAAGATGGTTAGGGCTCGCGTTGAGTATGGAGTCAGAGCGCAGGGCTGGAAATTTGACGAGAGATGTCCTGACCCAACACCTGCGGGATTTTCGCGACCTGTATCCCCGGATGATCGCGCGCCGCGTCGACAAGGCTATCGAGGCTTCCCTGCATAGCACGGCACCCAGGCAGCACGTGCTGAACCAGTGCCGGACAGCACGCATCCATGCGGCCCTTCATGAACCTGAAGCACCCCAAGCTTTTTCGGCGGCTTCGCAGCCGAGTACCTGTCAATGGATGCTGCATCCGTCGCTTCAGAAAGCGGACATTCAAAACCTTACAAGATATCGGGTTCGACCATCTCAGCGCACAGGTCTGGAGCGGAATCCGATCTGATTGAATCAGGCCGTCCGCTCTCATTTCTTGTTGTTTCACGCATTTTCTTCGACCAACCGGTATCCACTGGGTCGGAAAATGCTCTGATGCCGGTCGCGCCGTTGATCGTGACTCAAAGCCTGTCGTCGCTCTCTTTTGGGTGCTGTCCCTCATAAAGGAAGGAGAAGCTGCGAGGCATCGGCCCCTTGTTGCGTTCTCCGCGCGAGGATTGCTCCCAGGCATGGGCCAGAATGCCCACGGCGCGTGACAGGCAGAAGATCCCACGCGCCAGTGGCGGGGGGAAACCGAGTTCGCCGTAGATCACAGCGGTTGCGCCGTCGATGTTCATGGGGATGAGCTTGCCCTTCCGCGCAGCCATGAGAGCCTCAACGGCCCGGGCTGCGGCTGCAATGCGCCCTGTGACCACACCCTTGCCAACCATATCCTCCACAAGGTCGATCAGTCTGCCCGCGCGCGGATCAACCGGATGAAACCGGTGGCCGAAGCCGGGCAAGTATTTCCCATGCGATGCGGTCCATTGGTCAATGATGATGGCGGTCGCAGCATCCAGCGTTTCACCGGTCTCGACGCAGGCGAGAATCTCGAGATAGAGCTCGAGAGCCTGTTGGCCGGCGCCACCATGGACATCATCCAGCATGTTGATGGCCGAGGCCATCGCACCGTTGAGGGGCAATCCACAGCTCACAGCCATGCGGGAGACAGCGATGGAGGGCGCCTGCGGTCCATGATCGACCGAGGCGACGAGCGCCGCTTCGAGCAGGGACGCTTGATGCACCGTGGGCAATTCGCCGCGCAGCATCAGCCAGATCATGGCCGGAAAGGAAACTGAACCGATCAGGTCCTGAACAGGATAGCCCCGGAATGAGATTCTGCCGGGCGATATGTCACAGATGGAGGTCCGCCAGTAGTGAGCGGCCTCGGAGCGCGGATCGTCGTTGCCGGTGCTCATGGCCATGGGTTCATCGGGTTTCGGTCATGAAGACCTTCTGCGCTACCTGCCAGCGTCCATCCACCTTAAGGCAGGAAAGCAGGTCGGTGAAGTATCGCGGCGGAATGGCACATTTGATCTTGAGAAGGGCGAGATCAGGTCCCACCAGATCGATGGCGAGAACATGGTCGTCGCGCTCGAGCCCTTGCCTCTTCGGGGACGGACGCGCGGCGACGCGCTCCAGCCAGGTTTCGCAGGGCGTGATCGATACCTTCCCGTCCACCGCTTGCGTGAGTGCGGATGTCGACAGGAACACCGATCCCAGTTTGGCGGCATCCCCCTCATGCAAGCCATCAAGATAGGTTGCGGCAAGCGCTTCAAGCGCTGCGATATCATTGAGCATGGATCAATCCTTCGGGATGGAGCGGGGCGATTGTCTTTCGGCGGTCGTGGTGGATGCCCGGAGACGGTCGATCGTTTCGGCATCATAGGCCAGCGCCCGAAGCCAACGCTCGGTATCCTGCCCGAGAGCAGGCGGCGGCTCCGGCTTCGCGTAACCCCCATCGATCAGGAATCCGGGTCGCGTGACCCTCATCGGGTGGCCGGCGGATGTTTCGCCATCAAGCTCCTCGACAAAGCGCCGCCCGGTGATCTGCGGCTCGCGCAGAACCTGTGGCACCGTGAGAACCTGGCCGGCCGGCACGCCTCGCGCGTTGAAGAGCGCTTCCCATTCCTCGGCGCCCCTTGCGGCCAGCGCGGCTTCCAGTTCCACCTTCAGCGCGGCGCGGTGAACCTTGCGCGATTGGCGATCCGCGAAGCGCGGGTCGGTCTTGAGATCGGGCCGCCGCACGAGGTCGCAGAGCGTCTCGTATTGCTTCTGCTCGTTGGCGGCGATGTTGAGCGGGCCGGTCGCCGTGCGGAAGGTGCCGGAGGGCGCGGCGGTGAAGTTCTCGTTGCCCATGGGCTCCGGGTCAATCCCGGCATTGAGGTGGTTCGACACCACCCAGCCCATGGCGGCCAAGGTGGATTCCAGCAGCGAGACATCAATCCGGCGACCGCGCCCGGTCATGCGCTGGTCCACCAGGGCAGCGGATATCGCGAAGGCCGCGGTCATGCCCGCAATCGTATCGGAAATCGGAAACCCCGTGCGCAAGGGTGCTGTCTCTGCACCGCCGGTCACGCTCATCGCGCCCGAAAGCCCCTGGACGATCTGGTCATAGGCCGGGCGCCCGGCCCAGGGTCCATCCTGGCCGAAACCGGAGATCGCGCAGGAGATGATCCTGGGGTTGCGGGCCGAAAGCACCTCATGGCCGAGGCCCAGCCGCTCCATCACCTTGGGCCGGAAATTCTCCAGCACCACGTCGCTCTGCTCGACAAGGCGCAGGAAGGCTTCCCTCGCATCGGCGTTCTTGAGGTCGAGCGTGATCGATTGCTTGCCGGCATTCACGGCCACGAAGGAAAGGCCCATCAGGCGCTTTGCCATGTCGGGATCAGCACCCAGCTTCCGGGCGAGATCGCCGCCCTCGGGGTTCTCGACCTTGATCACCTCGGCACCCAGCCGCGCGAGATTGTAGCCGCAGAAGGGACCTGCGAGCACATTCGAGAGGTCGAGGACGCGAACGCCGTTGAGAGGAAGCGTCATGCGCCACCTTCGCCTTGAATGCCGGGCTGTGGTTCCGGCGCGGTCAATTTGTCATGGCCGCTCCTGTTCCCGGCATCATGCCGATTTCAGGCAGAATCTCCACTGATCCCCGCTGAGCAGATTCCCCGGGCCTGTTCTAGGAGAGCAGGGCCATTCGGGTGTGTGAGTGGAGAGGGCAGGGCGAATGAATGACCTGTGCGCAGGTCGAGGCGTGGTTCCTGACGATCATTCGCCGCCTTCGTGCACTCAGTTGCGCCGAGCGCCTTTATAGGAATGCCGTCAAGGAGCTGACCCAGACCAAGATCGATTTGATCAGGCCGATGGGACCAGCATCAGGGGAGAACACCGTCGCCATGCCCGGCATTCCAAGCCTCAACTGCGTCCTGTTCAGGTCCGTCGGAATCGAAATCTGGACCGGATAGGCTCTCGCTCCGCCAATGGCTCCAACGCGCGCCAGGGCTCCCGATACTGCGATCTGCCCCTGGCCGGCAGGTGATTGCTTGCAATCACCGTGAGGCGGAAGATCGCCGAGCTTCTGCGCTCGACCGCCGGCTGGGTCATCAACGACAAACGGGTCGAGCGCATCTGGCGGCGCGAAGGCTTCAAGGTTCCGGCAAAGCAGCCGAAGAAGGGACGGCTCTGGTTGGCCGATGGTTCCTGCATCCGGCTGCGTGCGGAATATCCCAACCATGTCTGGAGCTACGACTTCGTCGAGGATCGCACCCATGAGGGGAAGAAATACCGGATGCTCAACATCATCGACGAGTTCTCCCACGAATGCCTGGCGATCCGGATCGACCGGCGGCTGAAATCGATCGACGTGATCGACGTCCTGTCCGATCTGTTCATCCTGCGGGGCGTCCCTGGCCACATTCGTTCAGACAATGGCCCGGAGTTCGTCGCGAAGGCCGTTCAGAAGTGGATCACGGCGGTCGGGGCCAAGACGGCCTACATCACGCCAGGTTCACCCTGGGAGAACGGCTTCATCGAGAGCTTCAACTCCCGGCTTCGCGACGAATTGCTCGATGGGGAAATCTTCTACTCGCTCGCCGAGGCGAAGATCGTCATCGAAAGCTGGCGGCGCCACTACAACACCGTGCGCCCGCACGGATCGCTCGGATACAAGCCGCCGGCTCCGGAGGTCTTCGTCCCGGCCATGGCCGCACGGGCGGCTGCGCAATCCCATCCAGCTTCGCCGCCCGCGCTGGCGTCGAGGCCGTCAATGCACTAACCCGTCTTATTCATGAGGGGGCTGATTTTGGGTTGGCGGATGTAGCATAACGGTATGATATCGCGTAGGATTTAGCTGTTTACACCGATCCGATCCGCACCATCAACCCCGCCACACCCGCCATGACCGACGATA
>NZ_JBJTDY010000096.1:0-10780 GCF_046092605.1 Rhabdaerophilum sp.
GAATTCGCGGATTGTGCTTTCGCTCGTCATGGACCGGCCTCGTCCGCACCGGACGCGGGTGCCTCCCAAGTCTGGACGCGCGCCTTCACGGCCGCAAGGGCTGCAGCGACTGCCTCTTCGACGCCGAGACAGGTGGTATCGAGCCGGATTGCATCTGCCGCGATCTGCATCTGCGGCGCGTCCCGCGCATCCCGTGCGACGAGATCTGCAAGGATCTGCGCTTCTTCCACCGTTTCCCCCCGGCCGGCGAGCTCACGGAAACGGCGATGCGCGCGTACGCCAACATCCGCATCGATCCAAAGCTTCACCCCCGCCCAGGGCGCGATGACCGTGCCGATGTCGCGCCCATCGAGCACCGCCCCGCCGGGTTGGCGGGCGAAATCCTGCTGGAATTGCCGCAACGCCCGCCGCAGGCCGGGATAGCGCGCGACGCGGCTCGCCTGCTCGCCCGCCGCGCGGGTGCGCAGGCGCTCATCCACCAGCCATTCCAGCGCGAAACCGCGCGCGATGCGCTCGGCTGCGGCTTCATCATCGAGGTCGAGGCCGAGATCGGCCATGTGCTGCCCCACCGCGCGATAGAGCAGCCCCGTGTCGAGCATCGGCAGGTGGAATTCGCCCGCAAGGCGTTTGGCGATCGTGCCCTTGCCGGAGGCTGCCGGCCCATCCACCGCGATGACGAGCGGCTGGCTCACACGATCCTCCCGCCCAGGCGCGCCATCAGCGGCAGGAAATCCGGGAAGCTTGTGGCGATGAAGGTCACGTCATCCACCCCTACGGGCTTCGTGCTGGCGAGGCCCATCACCAGGAAGCTCATGGCGATGCGGTGATCCATATGCGTCTCGACCACGCCGCCGCCCGGCGCGGGCCTGCCATGACCGGAAACGATGAGATCATCGCCGATGATGCTGTGCTCCACGCCATTGACGGCGAGGCCATCCGCGACAGCCGCGAGGCGATCGCTCTCCTTCACGCGCAGTTCCTGCAGGCCGTTCATGCGCGTCTCGCCGGTCGCGAAGGCGGCAGCCACGGCGAGAACGGGATATTCGTCGATCATCGAGGGCGCGCGCGAGGCAGGCACGTTCACGCCGTTGAGCGCGGAATGGCGGATGCGCAGATCGGCCACCGTCTCGCCGCCCTCCTCGCGCCGGTCGAGTTCGACGATATCCGCGCCCATCTCCTTCAGCGTGATGAGAAGTCCGGTGCGCAGCGGGTTCATCATCACGGATTTCACCACAATCTCCGATCCCGGCGTGATGAGCGCCGCGACAATGGGAAAGGCCGCGGAGGACGGGTCCGCCGGCACGATGATCGGGCGGGGAGCGAGCGAGGGCTGGCCCTTCAGCGTGATCGTGCGGCCATGGGGGCCGTGGGGCGCCACGCGCACATCCGCGCCGAAAAAGGCGAGCATCTTCTCGGTGTGGTCGCGCGAGGCCTCGTTCTCGATCACGGTCGTCTCGCCCGGCGCGTTGAGGCCGCAGAAGAGAACCGCTGACTTGATCTGCGCCGAGGCAACCGGCGTCTCGTAGGTGATCGGGATGGTCTCCCGCGCCCCGCGGATGGTCAGCGGCAGGCGATTGCCCTCGGCGGCCGAAATCACTTCGACGCCCATCTTCCGGAGGGGATCGAGAATGCGACCCATCGGGCGCTTGCGCAGCGAGGCATCGCCATCGAAGGTCGCGCGGATGGGGTGGCCGCCGATCACGCCCATCATCAGGCGCGAACCGGTGCCGGCATTGCCGAAATCGAGCGTATTCGCTGGCTCAAGCAGGGTGCCGACGCCCATGCCGTTCACACGCCATTCGCCCGGGCCGAGATGCTTCACGGTTGCCCCCAGGGCACGGGCAGCATCCGCCGTGCGCAACACATCCTCGCCCTCGAGCAGGCCTGTCACGCGCGTCTCTCCCACCGCGAGCAGGCCGAAGATCAGCGCGCGATGCGAAATCGACTTGTCACCGGGAACAGTCACGGTGCCCTTGAGCGGATGGCCGGCCTCGGCGCGCATTGGCTTGGAAGATCGGGCGTGGCTCATCGTCGTTCTTCCTCGAAATGCGGCGCCGGCGAGGCGGCTTCCCATCCGGCTTCGCGCCGGGCAAGGCGCGATGACACGTCACGCGCATTGACAGGCGCGGGCGCACCCTCTAACGGGCTTCATCCCGAATTTGCAAGAGACCGTTCGGCGTCGATGGGCGCGGTTCGGGCGCTTGATCCCTCGAAACCCCTTTTGAAACGGGACCTCGACCGTGGCGAAGCCTGATCTCGGCACCAAGCGCACCTGCCCCGTGACGGGCAAGAAGTTCTATGACCTGAACCGCGACCCGATCGTGTCGCCGTATACGGGCCAGAAATATCCGCGCAGCATGTTCGACCCGCAGGCGAAGCTCGCCGCGAAGGCACCGGAGGCTGAGGAGGACGAGACGGAACTCGTGGTGGCCGATCCCAACTTCGTGCCGCTGGAAACCGTGGAGGCCGAGGATCCGGCCAAGGCCGCCGCGGTGGATGACATCGAGATCGAGGACGATATCGGCGACGAGGATGACACCTTCCTCGAGCCGGAGGAGGATGAGGATGATGGCGACGTCGCCGGCCGTATCGACGGCGACCTCGAGGAAGACGAGGAAACCTGAGTTTCCGCTTTTTCCGTCTTTCCCCTTGCGGTGCGAGAGACGTTGTGACAGAAACCCGCGCCGGGCGCTTCGGCTCCCGGCGCAGCCTTTTGCGGAAGGCGCGCAGATGACGCATCATCTTCCCGGGATGGTGGAGGATTGGGGCTATAGCTCAGCTGGGAGAGCGCTTGAATGGCATTCAAGAGGTCAGCGGTTCGATCCCGCTTAGCTCCACCAAATTACCCTTTTTGAATTCGTCGCTTGAAGCTTTATCCTTCGCGTTGCGGAGGAAACGCTACAGCCGGGTAATCTTTGGGTAAGCACGACGTGAGCGCTTAACCGGGTTTTCCCGGACATCCGGAATGCGCCGGCGCTTCGTGCAGTTTGTGCCGAGACGGAAACCCTCGCTTTGCAATAAGACTTCATCCTATGCCGGGTGACCTTGGTCGCGGATGGCTCGCCCTCGCGAAGCATCGGACCTCCAGCTTGAGAGCTTCGAGGCCGTAGACTCATTCCACGTATGCAGATGCGGAAGGATGCGAGCTTGATGGCGGCGAGCAAGTTCTCGGCGGTTTTGTCGAAGCGCGTGGCGATCCGACGGAAGTGCGTGATCCCCGGATCAAGTCCGAGGACAAGCTATTCGCCTTGAAAGCCGGACTGTGGTTTCGGCGCGGTCGTCTCGTCATGGTCTCACCTGTTCCCGGCATCATGCCGATCTCCGGCAGAATTTCCACTTATCCGAGCTGGGCACATTCCCCGAGCCAGCTCTCGCCCGCCTGTCACGGTCTCTGTCGTTGCAACCGGACGATGCGGGGCACATGCGGGGCCCGGGGCCGCAGCCTGATCGGGCGAGACGCTCGGATTCTGCAAAAAAAACGCCATCCGGCAATTGAAGGTTGACAACCGTTCTTGTCCTCATCAACAAGACACGCCGGCATTGAGCTATCTGTTGTTTTCGAACGGCGTTTTGCCGGTTCCGGCAGATTTCAGTGAGGATCGGGCGTGGGGCAGACAAACGCGCACCAGAATATCTTTATCGTGGGTGCGGCCTGCCGCTTGCCGGGTGCGGCCAATCTCGATGCTTTCTGGTCTCTGCTGAGCGATGGCCGCAACACCGTGAAGCCGGCCCCGAGCGGGCGCTGGAGCGTGGAGCGTTTCCTGCGTCCCGGCGCGCCCACGCCGGGCTTCGCCTACACCTTCGCGGGCGGTTATCTCGACGATCCCCTCGGTTTTGACCCCATTCCCTTCGGCATTTCGCCGCGCGAGGCCCAGCAGATGGACCCGCAGCAGCGCCTGCTGCTGGAGGTGGTGTGGGAAGCCTTCGAGGATGCGGGCATCCCCCCGTCGAGCCTGACCGGCAACGATGTCGGCGTCTATATCGGTGCCTCCATGGTCGATTACCAGAGCGGCGCGTCGCATGATCCCGCGGTCATGGAAAGCCATTTCATGACCGGCAACTCGCTGTCGATCCTCTCGAATCGCATCTCCTACATCTTCAACCTGCAGGGTCCGAGTTTCACGATTGATTCGGCCTGTTCCTCGTCGTTCGTGGCGCTCGACCGCGCAGTGGCCGCCCTGCGTTCGGGCGAGATCGACACGGCAGTCGTCGGCGGCGTGAACCTCTGCCTCTCGCCCGCGCCGTTCATCGGCTTCAGCCAAGCGCGCATGCTCTCGCCGACAGGGCCCTCGCGCCCGTTCTCGGCCGAGGGTGACGGTTATGTGCGCTCCGAAGGGGCGGTGGTGCTGATCCTGCGCAAGGGCGATCTCGCAAGCCTCGAGAAGAACCGCCTGCGCGGCGAGATCATCGATGTCGCGGTGAATTCGGATGGCCGCACCAGCGGCATCTCTCTGCCCTCGTTGGAGGGCCAGCGCCGCCTGCTCGATCGCTTCTACGATCGCGTGAAGGTTTCGCCGGACGACATCGCCTTCGTCGAGGCGCATGGCACGGGCACCAAGGTCGGCGACCCGATCGAGGCGACGGCCATCGGCCAGGCTTTGGGACAGAAGCGCACGAAGCCGCTGCCGATCGGCTCGGTGAAATCGAATATCGGCCATCTCGAGGCGGCTTCCGGCCTCGCGGGCCTGTTGAAATCCGCGATGGCGCTGGAAAAGGGCCGGCTGCCGCGCTCGCTCTTCCTCGACAAGCCAAATGAAGCGATCGATTTCGCGGGCCTGAACCTCACGCCCAACGCGAAGGAGCGCCCGCTGGATCTCGCGCAGGACGGCCAATATGCCGCGATCTGCAATTACGGCTTCGGCGGCACGAATGCGCATGTGCTCATCAAGGCCGTGCCGCATGTGATGCAGGCGGTGGAAGCCCCGGCGGAGGCGCCGGTTCTCATGCTTTCCGCCGCAACCCGCGATGCGCTGCTGACGATGGCCGGCCAGATCGCCGATCGCATCGAGCAGGGTGTGCCGGCCGTGCGCGCCGCGTGCAATTTCGGCCATTTCCGCGAGTTCCAGAAGCTGCGGCTTGCGGTTTCCACGAAGGATTCGGCTGCGATTGCCGGCCTGCGCGCCTATGCCGAGGGGCAGAATACGAGCCCGAATTTCGTGGCTGCCGAGGCCGCGGCCACTGCCCCGCTTGTTTTCGTCTTTTCCGGAAACGGTTCGCAGTTCAGCGAGATGGGGCATGCTGCCTATCGCGCGAGTTTCGAATTCCGCGCCGAGATCGCCGAGATCGACGCAGCGTTCCAGCCGCTGGCTGGCTGGTCGATTGCCCAACGGCTCGACGAGACCATTCCCTCGGCTGATCTCGAGAAGACCTCCGTTGTCCAGCCGCTGATCTATGCGATCCAGTCGGCCTTGGCCGCGATCCTCATGCGTCGCGGCTTCCGGCCCGAGGGCGTTCTCGGCCATTCCGTGGGTGAAGTGGCAGCGGCGGAAGCAGCGGACATCCTCACGCGCGCCGAAGCGACGCGGCTGATCTTCCTGCGCTCGAAACACCAGGAGAAGATGCGCGGGCTCGGCCGGATGATGGTGGTGGCGGCCGAACGCGCGAAGGTGGAGCAACTGCTCTCGGCCTTTGGTCGTCCTGAGATTGAGATCGCGGCCACGAACAGCCCGACCTCGACCACGCTTTCGGGTCCGGCGGAACTGCTCAAGAGCTTCGCGAAGCATTGCCGCCTCTCGCGCATCGCCACGATCGCGCTCGACATTGATTATCCGTTCCACTCTTCGGTGTTGACACCGCTCGAGAAGGCGATGGTGGCCGATCTCTCGGTCATCCACCCGCGCGCCGGCACCTGCCGCTTCCTCTCGACCGTGACGGGCGAGGAAGCGCCGGGCGAGACACTTCAGGCCGATTACTGGTGGCGCAACATCCGGCAGGAAGTGCGCTTCGCCGATGCCGTGGCGGCCGCTGCCGGGGGACAGGCGAAGACGTTTGTGGAAGTCAGCCCGCGCGCCATCCTCACGGGCGCGGTGCAGGAAAACCTGAAGGCGCTGGCGCTCGACGGCGAGGCGCTCGGCACGCTCTCGCAGAAGGATACGGAAGCGGCGGTCGATCTCTTGTTCGGGCGTCTCATGGCGCATGGCGTGCCGTTCGAGACGCAGGCGCTGTTCGGCCCGCGCCCTGCCGAGCCGCTGGCCCTGCCGAGCTACCCTTTCAGCCGCAACGATTATGCTCTGCCGGGCACGGCGGAAGCCTTCAACGCTTATGGCAAGACCATGCAATCCGACCAGCGGCACCCGCTACTCGGCGCCCGCATGGCCGATGGCTCGCCGGAATGGCGCGCGCTGATCGACCCACAACTCGTGCCCTATCTCGACGATCACCGCGTCGATGGCGGCGTGATCGTACCGGCAGCGGGTCTGATCGAGATGGGCCTCGCGGCGGGGCGCGACCTCTTCGGCGAGGTGCCGCTCGAACTCGACGAATTCGATGTGCTGAAGGCGCTGGCGATTGCGGAAGACGAAACCCGCGAGGTTTCCGTGCGCTACGCAACGGCGACCTCGACGGTTGAAATCTGGAGCCGCAAGCGCTTCTCGGCGCAGGAATGGTCGCTCCATGCGCGCGGCATCATCAGCCCGCTGACGCGCCCCGAGACGAAACCGCTCGATCCGCCCGTCACCTCGGAAAAGGTGAAGGACACGGCCGCCGAGGTCTACGAGGAGGCCACTTTGGCAGGCCTCGAATACGGCCCGCTCTTCCAGCTCGTGACCTCCAGCGAGCGCGACCGCGTGACGACGGATTCGCAGCTCGCCGCACCCAAGGGAGGGCTTGGTGCCTTCGAGGACAAGCATGTCCTGAGCCCGATTTCGCTTGATGCCTCGTTCCACGGCCTCTTCATCTCGCGGCCGCAGAAGGAAGGCGAGAAGAAGGCGCACCTTCCGGTGCGTTTCCGCAAGATCTGCGTCTGGCGCCATGGCGTGCCGATCCGCCGAGCGATCACGCTGCTGACCCAGGAAACCGACCGCTTCAAGACCGTGGCCATCACGCTGATGGACGAGGCCGGCAAGGTCGTGGCCTCCGTGGAAGCGGCGGTGCTGAAAGCGCTCTACCTCTCTAAGGCGACCGTCGCGGATCGCACCTTCCGCACGGAGCATCTGCCCTTCGGCCTCACGCCGGAGGAGGAGGCCGCCCTCGCGCAGGTTCGCGCCGTGCCGGAGGGTGAAGCCGAGGAACCGAACCCGCCGCCGGCCTGGCTCGTGCTGCGCGCCTTTGGCATCTCGCTCAGCCACAAGCTGCTGAAATCCGCCCTCCTCGATGGCCGCGTCGATGCGGCTTCGGTGCAGACGCGCTTTACCGAAACACAGGCCCGCGCGATGATCGATCTCGCGATCGCGAATTGCGAGGGCTTCGGCCTCGTGAAGAACGATGTGCTTACGACCGAATGCCCCCTGCCCGCGCCCGACGCGCTGGTCACCACGCTCGCGACGAATTTCCCTGAAGCGTCCTTCGAACTGCGCCTCGCAGCTTACGCGCTCGCGCATGCGGAGGAAGCGATCCGCACGGGCCGCACGCTCTCGCCCCCGGTCTGGCTGCGCGAACAGATGGAAGCGGGTGGCGTTCTGGGACAGCCGGTGATTGCGGCCTTGCGCGCGGCGATCGAGCAGGCAGCGACCGCTTTCTCGCGGCGCCTGCGCGTGCTCGTCGCGCATCCCTGGACGGCCGGCGTGATCCATGCCCTGCAGCCGCTTTCGCAAGCCGGCCGCATTGAACTCACGCTCGCGGCACCGAACCGCAAGGCCATCGACCAGGCCCGTGCGTTCCTGCGGCTTGAGACCGATATCGAATTCCTCGATCTCTCGGCGGTCGAGGGGCGCCTCCCGGCCGTGCGTTACGATGTGCTCGCCGGCATCGCCACCACGAGCCTCGTGCGCGACGGCCTGCCGGAAAGCCTTACGGGCTTCCTGCGGCCCGAAAGCACGATCCTGCTCGCGCAGCCGGGCACGGATCTCACGCTCGATCTGCTCGGCGGCATCTGGAACGGCTGGCTCACGCCCGCGCCGAAGAACGAGGCCGCGCTCGAAGCGCGCGTGAACACGATCAGCGCCCGCCTGGTGCTCGAGCGCTTCGGCGCCCGCGATATCGACACGCGCGTGATGGCCGATGGACTTGGGGCGATGCTCTCTGCCGCAGCTCCGGCCAGCGTGGCCGCCTCCGTGGCCCTGATGCCGGATTGCATGGTGATCGGCCAGCCGAAGGCGCCGGTCTTTGCGAATGTCGCACGTTCGGCTTCGCTCTCGCTGGCAGCCGATGCGAGCCTCGGCAAGAAGCTTCTCGACCGCGTGAAGGCGGGCGATCTGCCGCAGCATCTCGTTTATATCGCAGAGGATTCCAGCGCGGACAGCGTGGAGGCCCTGGCGCGGCATATCGAGGCGCTGAAGGCGATTGCCGAGGCGCTCGAACCGGAGGGCGCAAGCCCCCGCATCACGGTTCTGACGCGCGGCGCGATCGAGGCCGAGGCGGATCCGATGCCCGTGCAGAGCGGCCTCTGGGGTTTTCTGCGCGTCGCGATCAACGAGTATCCGGCGGTGGATTTCCGCCTCTTGGACCTCGCGACCGATCTAACCCCGGCCGAATGGTTGGCGCGGCTCGCCGAGGCCCTCTCGCTCGGTGGCGGCGAACTCGAACTCTCGGCCACGAAATCCGGCCTCGCCGCCCTCCGCATGCGGCGCGGCCTGTCCCGCGTGGAGCCGCTCGCGGCGAATGAGCGTGCGGTGCTGAAATTCGAGCAGCCGGGCCGCCTCGAAAGCTTCCAGTGGATGAAGGCACCGCGCCTCGGCCCGCGCGCCGGCGAGGTGGAGATCGAGGTTTCGGCCGTCGGCCTCAATTTCCGCGACATTCTCGTGGGGCTCGGCATTCTCGATGATGACCTGCTGGGCGCCGGCCTCACAGCGGCCGCGCTCGGCTTCGAATGCTCGGGCATCGTCACGCGCGTTGGCGAAGGCGTGAGCGAACTCGCCGTCGGCGACCGCGTGATGGGCTTTGCGGCGGATACCTTCGCGTCCCATCTCGTGGCGCCGGCCTGGCATTTCTTCCCCGTTCCCGATGGCCTCTCGATGGAAGCCGCTGCGACCGTTCCGGTGGCCTTCGCGACCGCCTGGTTCGCGCTTGTCAACCGCGCGCGCATTGGCAAGAATGAGGATGTGCTGATCCATGGCGGCGCGGGTGCCGTGGGCCTCGCCGCGATCCAGATCGCGAAGGCTTTCGGCTCGCGCGTCATCGCCAGCGCTTCCTCGCCGGAGCGCCGGGCGATCGCCAAGGCGGCGGGCGCCGACTTCGCCTATGAGTCCCGGCAGGAGCGCTTCGCCGAGGCCATCCGCCAGAACCATGGCGGCGTCGATGTCGTGCTGAACTCGCTCGCCGGTCCCGCGATGATCGCGAGCTTCAAGCTGCTGAAGGCCTTTGGCCGCTTCGTTGAGCTCGGCAAGGTCGATTACCTCTCGAACACGCATCTGGGCCTGCGCCCCTTCGTGCGGAACATCTCGTATTTCGGCGTTGATCTCGATGAATTGCTGGCGCATGACCGCGGAATCATCGAGGAAATCATGCGCGAGATTTCCAGGCGCCTCGTCGATGGCAGCTTCACGCAGCTGCCGCATCGCATCTACGAGAGCCACGAGATCGGCACTGCCTTCGCGGCGATGCAGGCCTCGGAGCATATCGGCAAGATCGTGATCAAGCCGCCCAAGGCCGCGATGGCCGATATCGCCGCGCTGAAGCCTGCGATGCGCGAGGGCAGCTACCTTGTCGTGGGCGGCACCTCGGGCCTCGGTCTCGCCACCGCGCGCTGGCTTTCCCGCCGCGGCGCGAAGGCGATCGTGCTCGCTTCACGGCGTGGGGCTGTCGAGGATGGCGGTGAAGCCATCGTCGCGGCCATGCGCGCGCAGGGCACGAGGGTCGATGTCGTCGGGCTCGATGTGAACGATCCGGCTGCCGTCGAGGCGCTGATCGCCCGCATGAACCACGATTTCGGCCCGGTGCGCGGCATCGTGCATGCCGCCGTGCTGCTGGAAGACGGCATGATCGCCGGCCTGCAGCCCGATCGCTTGCGCGCCGTGCTCTCGACCAAGCTGAAGGGCGCCGAGAACCTCGCGGCCGCGACGGCGAAGCAACCGCTCGATTTCTTCGTCGTCTATTCCTCCGCGACGACCGTGATCGGCAGCCCCGGTCAGGGCGCTTACGTGGCCGCGAATGCCTGGCTCGAGGGCTTTGCGCGCGAATTGCGCCTCAAGGGCGTGCCGGCGCTCGCCATTGGCTGGGGCGCGATCTCGGATGTCGGCATCATCGCGCGCGACAAGCAGCTCGGGCGCCGCCTGCGCCGCACCACGGGCGTGGTGGGCATTTCCTCCGGGGAATCGCTCGCGCATCTCGGCCGCATGCTGGTGCTCGGGAAGCAGGCCTATCCGACGCAGTTCTACACGAACATCGCGCCGAGCGGTGCGGCCGAGAAGCTGCGGCTCATCAATGCGCAGGATATAGGAGATCTCGCGACGCAGCGCGCGGACGATAATGCCGACGGCTTCCGCCTGATCCTTGCCCTCGATGGCGGTGACGAGATCGCCGCCATCCTCGCCCTTCTCCTCGGCCCGGGCGAGGCCGAGGCCCGCGAAGGTCGGCGCATTGATGAGCCGCAGCTTCTCCGCCGCGCCGCTCGGCGCGATGTTCGTGTAGAACTGCGTCGGATAGGCCTGCTTCCCGAGCACCAGCATGCGGCCGAGATGCGCGA
>NZ_JBJTDY010000097.1:0-9033 GCF_046092605.1 Rhabdaerophilum sp.
GTGCCTCGTCCAACAAGCCGGAACTGGTCGTCGTCATCGAGAGCCCGGTCTCCGAAGCCCGCATGCGCGAGATGTTCAAGGCGATGGATGCGATCCTGCGCGAGAACAGGGAAGTCGGTGCCTATAACCAGACGATCTGATACGCGCCCCGCGATCCGTCGCCCCGCGCGGTGGTTCGCGGGATGGCGGATCGCGATCATCTGCCCTGAAAAGCTGTTCGCAGCGCCCGTTCCGCCGCAGAAAGCGGTGGTTTTCCTCCTTCGCCCTGTTAAGGACGGGCCATGGCCCCGCGTCCCATCGCCTATAACCTGCTGCGGCTGATCCTCGCCGCGACACATACGACCCCGCGTGGCGTAGACCGGATCGATTACGGCTACATTTCCTACCTGCTCGACCATTGGCCGGCGGATGTCGTGGGCGTAATGCCGACGCTTGTCGGCCCGCGCTTCTTTCCGCGTGAGCAGCTTTTCAAGGCGCGCGACCGCCTCGATGGTCTCTGGCGCGAGCATATCGACCCTGGGGGAGATCGCATTCTCGCCCGCCTCATCCGGCGTTTCGATGATCCCGGCCTGCCCGAGCCACCGCCGAAGCCGCGCGGCTTCCTGCCCGGCGCCAAGGGCATCCCGCGCATCGCGAGGCTGCTGCTCGGCGGCGGCATCACGCTGGGCAAGCCCATCACGGCTTTGCCGCCGAAGGCCCTCTATCTCGATATCGGCCATTACGGGCTCACTTTCCCGCGCGCCTTCCGTTGGCGGTGGAAGCGGCCGGATATCCGCACGATCTTCATGGTGCATGACACAATTCCGCTGGAATATCCGGAATTCGTGGCCGACGAGACCTTCCGCGCCCATCAGCGGCTGGTGGTGAAGACCGCGAAATATGCCGACAGCCTCATCGTGCCCACGCGCTCCGCCGGCAAGGCCGTGGAGGAGGCGCTAGCGAACCATCGCGTTCGCCCGATCGACATCCATGCGCTTCCGCTGCCGATCGACGATCTCTTCGGCCGTCACGTATCGCCCGTGCGCGAATTGCAGGGGCGACCCTATTTCATGATCTGCGGCGCGGTCGAGCCACGCAAGAACCATCGCCTGCTGATCGAGGCTTGGCGCGAACTGATCCGCCGCCATGGCGAGGCCACGCCAAAGCTGATCGTCGCCGGCTCGCCCGGCTTCGCCTCGCAGGAGATCATCCGCGAGATGTCGGCCGAAGAGAGCCTCCGCCGGTCAATCCTGCTCGCGAGCGGGCTGTCGAGCCCGGCCATGGCGCAATTGATGGCCAGCGCGCGCGCCGTGCTGATGCCCTCCTTCATCGAGGGGTTTGGCCTGCCGCCGGGCGAAGCGCTGAGTGTGGGCACGCCGGCGCTCGTCTCGGATATCCCCGCGCATCGCGAGGCCGTGGGCGAGGCAGGCGAATTCCTGCCGCCGAAAAATCCGGACCCCTGGGTCGAGGCGATCGAGAACCTGATGGACGATGCCCGTTTCGAGGAGCGGCGCGCGGCCGCGCGCACCTTCGTGCCGCGCCGCTGGGGCGACTACATGCGCGACGTGACGGCCGTGCTTCTCAACGAGCCGGTGCGCGCTTGAGAGGCTGAGCGCGCGGCGGCGGATCGACGAAGGCGCCGGGCTCATTGACGCGGTGTTCGATGATCCGCCCGACGATCGCATCGATCGCAGCCTTCCGGCCCTCGGGATTGTAGAAATCGCCCTTGACCTGGATCGTCGCGGCCAGAGCCCGCACGAAATCCGCGGCGAGGCCGGCATCCACCGGCTCGGGCGCGGCCCAGAAACTGTCGAGCGAGCCCTGATGCGTCAGGCCCGGCATGTCGTAGATCGCGACGCCGAGGATCTTCGTCGGGCAGCCATGGCGGATCGAGAACAGGCCAACGGTCGAGTTGATCATCACACAGCCGCGCGCCGCTTTCAGCAAGACGCCGAGATCGCCGCCATCGATGAAATCCACGCGCTCGTCGACGCCATGGGCGCGAGCCGCGCGACGCAGATGCCTAGACCAGCTTTCCCACCCATTGTCATGCGGATGCTGCTTCACGAGAAGCCGGTTGCTCGCCGGGGCATGCTGGGCGAAGGAAGCGATCACCTCGCCGATCATGTCGCAGATATGATGATAGGGCGAGTTCGACCGTATCTGGTAATCGCCCTGCAATTGCAGCGCGAGCGCGTAGAATGGCTCCTGCCTGGCGAGCCGCTCCGCAATGAGGCGCGCGGCATCCGCCTCGCTGGCCTTGACCTTCCAGAGCTTCGGGATGCCGACGAGCAGTTCGAGCAGGGGATCGTAGTATTTCCCTGTCCGGTAGAAGGGATAGAGCACCCGCCAGAAATAGGTCATCATCTGGTAGGCGCCTTCATGGAACATCTCGATCCAGAAGCCGTGGCGATAACGCACCGCGAGATCCGGCTCGCCAACCTCGGCCGCAATGGCGCGGATCGTCGCCGGATCGTTCGGGAAATGCGAGCGCACCCCCATGCCGCCGCGCTCGACCGTGATCCAGTCGGGTCGGAGATACCCGTTCTCGATTGCGATCACCGGGATGCCATGCACGCGCGCCACTTCGCCCGCCGCAAGGTGATAGGGCTGCTGATCGGCATAGAGCAGGATATCCGTAACGCCCTCGCGCGCGATCAGCTTGTCGAGATAGGCCGGCCAGCGCGAAAGCCGCCCGCGATAGTGATGCGCGCCGGGACGGCGCCAGTAGAGCCAATCGCCGAGCGAGAAGCAGACCTTCAGCGTGCGGTGGCCCTCCGCCTCGAAGGCGAGGCTGAGTTCCCGCCAGAACGGCGTGCTCGGTCCCATCAGGAACAGGATGACGCGGGGGGCGGCAGGAGCGGTCATGGAGCGCCCTTCTTGCGTGCGAGTTCCGCGATTTTCCGCCGCTGCTGATGCCGGAAGAGCGGCGCATAGAGCGAATGCAGCCAGCCGAAGGCCGTCATCAGCGGGGATGGGGTGAGGAGAAAGCGCCCGCGTTCGGCCCCACGCACGATGCTGCGCGCGACCGTTTCCGCCGAGAGCACACCGCCGCCGGCGCTGATCGCCTTGGTGATCTCCGGCTTTGTAGCCTGCTCGGCCTTGTATTGCGGCGTATCCGTATCGGGCGGAAAGGCAACGCCCACCGCGGTGCCATGCTGCGCAAGTTCCACCTGCAGGGTCTCGCCGAGCGCACGCACCGCGAACTTGCTTGCGACATAGCCGGAATAACCGGCAATCCCCGCGAAAGCAGCCGCGGATGAAATCAGCGTGATGCGTCCGCCGCCCTGCGCGCGCATGGCCTCGGCCACGGGTTTCACGAGGTGCAGCGTGCCGAAATGGTTGATCTCCATCTGGCGGCGATGCGCCTCGATGGGCTGATCGAGGAACAGGCCGGGCTCCACCGTTCCGGCGCTGGTCACCAGCCAGTCGATCCTGCCGGCCTCGCGGAGGATTAGCGCGATGGCGTCACTTGTGGCCGCGGCGTCCGTCACGTCGAGCGGAAGCGTCGCGACGGGTAGGGCAGGGTGGCGGGCGAGGAGCTCGGCTTTCGCGGCATCAAGACGATCCGGCCGGCGGGCCAGCAGCCAGAGATGGAAGCCGCGCCCGGCGAGTTCATGCGCGATCGCGAGGCCGATGCCGCTCGAACCGCCGGAGATCACCGCCACGCGAGGTGCGGGGCCAGTGACACCCATGGCGACGATCCTTAGAAGCCGGACGCGATCGAGGCGCCGGTCGCCACGGGCTGCGCGGCCGTCAGCAGCACGCCGATGATCTTCTGGAACTCGGTAACCGGCGCATTCGCCACATAGATCATGTCGCGATTGCGGATGTGGATGTTCTGCGCAAGGAAGAACGACTTCGCATCGCGCATGTTGAGCTTGTAGATCACCGGCACCTTCGCATCCGGCGGCACGATCTTGAACTCGTGGTCAAGCATCCGCGCGACCGATGCGCTCTCGTAGCGCAGCAGGAACACGCCGGTCGGGTCCGAGCGCCAATCCAGCAAGCCGCCGGCCTTCGCCACGGCCTGCTCGAGCGTCATGCCGGCGGCGTCGAAGGGCACCACGGCGTTGCGGCCGGCCGCGCCGAAGACCGAATAGGTCTGGGGGTCGCGCACGACGGTGATCACGTCATCCGGATGGGCATAGATGTTCTCGGCCGCGTTCAGCACGAGCCGCTGCATCGGCACCGCCGCCGTGCGCCCGCGCCGCTGAAGTGTCACGAACGTCTCATGCGCCGGGGCCCGGATGCCGCCGGCTGAAGCGATGACATCGAGGATGCGTTCGCCACGCACCGAGAGCGGCACGCGCGCGCCATTGGTGACTTCACCGAGGATGGTCACCGAGTTCGACAGGCCCAGCGGCACGGTGACCAGAACCTGCGGCTCGATGGCCTTGCCGGTGAGGCCGGTGACGATACGCTCCTCGACCTCGGGCGTGGTGAGGCCGGCGACGCGGATGCGCCCCGCATAAGGCACGGTGATCGAGCCATCCTTCGCCACGATCTGCGGTGGGATGACGGCCGAGCGCGCGCCGGTCGAGTTGCGGTCGATCGCGGGCGAGGAGAAGAGCCCGCCGGCGGCCGCTTCCCACACCGTCACCTGAACGGTGTCGCCGATGCCGATCCGCTGGCCGGGGGCCGGGCGGCTATCGCCGAAGCTGCCATGGAAGGTGGGCGGACGCGTGCTCGCGAGGACCGAGACGACGTGATCGTCGACATTGCGCAGGACAAAGCGGACATCGGTGCCGGCATTGGCCTGCTCGGTCACTTCCATGCTGGTCGGGCCAGTCGATGGCAACGCAGCGCAACCCGCGAGCACCAGCCCGGCGGCCATGGAAAACCCGATTGTCCCGATCCGCATTCCGAAAAAATCCATTTTCGTCCGGTTATTCCGCCGGACTAACCCTCACTACACAGTCAGCCCGGGAAAGGAAACATTTTGGGCCATAAATCTTTCGTTCTGAAGCAAATCCGCAACAGGGTTAACTTCATGTTCACCAACGGAAAAACATTGCCGATCAGGCGTCCAGCGGCGCAATGGAATCATCGAGGAAATACCAGCGCGGAATATTCGCCAGCACGATCGGCTCGATCCTGGCGTTGAGAAAGGCGACATCGGCGAGGATATCCTCGCTCTCGCGGGGCGGCATTTCGAAAAGTGGCTCGAAGGTCAGCTGGAAATGGCACGCACCGATTCGCCGGCAATGCGTGAACTGGATCGCGGCGCCGCTCATCCGGGCGAGGCGCGCGGCAATGGCGAGATTGCCGTTGTCATGCGGCTTGCGCCCGAAGAGCGGGCCATGGCTCACGCCGTTGCGCGCCTCATCCGGAAACATCGAGACGACACCCTTGTCGCGCAGCACGCGGATGGCCGTGCGGATGCCCTTGATGTCCGGCTCGATCACCGAGACCCCGAACCGCTCGCGCACGCGCTGCACGATGAAGCGCTCGAAGGCGCCATTCGGCGGCTGGATGACGGAATTGAGCTTGATTCCCGCCTTCTGGAACACCGGTGCGAAGGTCTCCCAGTTTCCGGTATGCACGCAGAGCACCACGATGGGCCGCGTGCGATAGGCCGCCTGGAAGGGTTCAAGGCCCGTCACCGCGAAGCGGCCTTCGTCCCAGAAGCGATGCATCACCGCGAATTCCGCCGCGACGCGCCCCACGCCATCATAGAATTCCATCACCATGGTATCGAGCTCGGCCTCGCTTGCCTGCGGCCGGTGAAAGCGCAGATTGATCTTCGCATTGGCCATGGCCTTCTTCAGCGCGAGCTTCGCATTCATGCGGTAGCCAAAACTCCCGATATTCGAGGCCCATTCCGAGGGCAGGAAGCGCAGCAGGCTGTAGAAGAAGGCGAGAATCGCATCCGCCGCCTTGCCCTCCTGGGGGATCATGCCTCGCCTCCCTGATCCGGCTCGTCGGCGACCGGTGCCAGCGAATCATCGAGGAAGTACCAGCGCGGCAGGTTCCGCTTCACGATCGGCTCAATCCGGGAATTCAGGAAGGTAACATCCGCGCGGTGATCCGGCCGCCCCTCGATCTCCGGCAGCGCGAAGGGTTCGCCGAAGCAGAGATCGAAATGGCCTTTGCGCCGCCGCTCGGAATGGCAAATAGCGAAGCGCGCGCCGGTATGGCGCGCAAGGCGCGTAGCGATCGCGAGATTGCCCTTGAGATGCGGCGCGCGACCGAAAAGCGGGCCCATCACCTGCCCGCCGCGCGCCTCATCAGGGAAGATCATGACCACGCGATTCTGGCGCAGCAGGCGGATCGCCTCGCGCGTGCCGCTCGCATCGGGTGCCAGAAGCTGCACGCCGAAGCGCGCGCGGGTGCTCTCGGCGATTCCGCGCTCGAAGGGGTTGGCGGGCGGATCGTAGAAGGAGGCGAGGGGGATCTTCGCCTCCGCGAAAGCCGGCCCGAAGGTCTCCCAGTTGCCGGTGTGAAGCCCGAGCGCGATGATCGGCCCGGCTTCGGCGGCTGCACGGGAGGCCTCGACGCCGATGAGCTTCAGCCGCCCCTCGGGGATCAACCGGTGCATCACCGCGAATTCGGCCATGAAGCGACCGACGCCATCGAGGAATTCGCCGATCTTCGCCTCGATCTCGGCCTCCGAGGCTTCCGGGAAATGGATCTTCAGGTTGCGCCGCGCGCCGGCGAGAATCTCCGGGCGATTGTGAATCACGTTCTGTTTCGTCACGAACACGCCGAAATCGGTCGCGCGCTCTGTTGGCAGGATCTGCATGATCTTGAATAGGAAGGCCTGGATCTTCGGCTCCAGCCGCTCGAACAGGCTTGTCATGCCGCGCGCGCCCGGGGCTCGACCATCACCGGCATGCCCGCTGCCGCGCGCAGGGTGAGCCGGCAGACCGGCTCGGCGCGATAGCCCGGCCGCACCGTGACCTTGAATTTCTGGATCAGGATCGCGAGGCAGAGGATCGCCTCGGATTGCCCGAAATTCAGCCCAGCGCAGACGCGCGGCCCCACCGCGAAGGGGATATAGGCGAATGGGTTGATGCGCGCCCCGTTGAGGAAGCGCTCGGGCTTGAAGTGGTTTGGGTCGTCCCACAGGTCCTTGGCGCGATGGATGAGCCACGGCGAAATCATCACCATTCCCCCCTTCTTCACCTCGTATTCGCCGATTCGATCCACCTCGCGGGCCTGCCGGGGCAGCAGCGGCACGGGCGGATAGAGCCGCAGGGTCTCGCCGATCACCGCCTTGCAGAGTTCCAGAGCATCGATGTCATCGATGGTCGGGTTACGATTGCCGCAGATCCGGGCGATCTCTTCCACCAGCGCCGCCTCGATCCATGGCGCGCGGTCGATCAGGTAGAAGGCCCACATCAGGGTCGCGGCGGTTGTCTCGTGGCCGGCCATGAAGATGGTCGCGGCCTCGTTGCGCAGAGCCTCGACATCGAGCTCGAGCTCGGGGTTCCGTTGCCGGCGCTTCACGAGGAGGTCGATCATCGAGCCTTCCTCGCCGCCACCCGCGAGATGGGCGTTCACGACGTTCTCGATCACGCCATGCACCATCTTCGCGGCGCGGTTCTTCACCGGGCCATGCGGAATGGGCCAGCCCTCATCCCAGCCAAGCCAGTAGCCGAGATTGAAGTTGTCGATGTGCTTCTGATAGGACGAGAACCCGTCGATCACCTGCCGCGCCGCTTCCGCACCGAGATCATGCCCGAAGATCGTGCGCGAGATGATCTCGGCCGTTAGTTCGGCCATGGCGGCGGTGAGTTCGAATTCCTCGTCCTTCCGTTTCGCGGCCCAGCCTTGCGCAAAGCAGAGGGTCACCTCTTCCATCGTGCGGCCGAAGACCGGCACGCGGTTCTTGTGGACGATATCCGCCACCAGCGGCCGCCGGCGCTTCCAGGTCTCGCCCTCGGAGATGAAGAGCCCGTCGCCGAGCAGCACCTCGAGTGCCCGGCGCATCTGCGGGCTCTTGCGCTCGAAATTCTGGTGGCGCGTCACCATCACGTATTTGATATGCTCCGGCGTGTTCACGAGGACGACCTCGCGCCGCATCAGATCGAAGGCGGTGAGACAGCTTTCGTAGCAATCTTCGGTCCACGTGCCGATCAACGAATAACGCGAGCCGAGGATGGAGCCCAGCAGCCCCGGCTGCTCCTTCAGCGGTGCCGGATGCGGCGCGACGAGGTAGCCATCGCCCCGCTCCTCGATCACGCGCGCGGGTTCGTAGAGCCGGAAGGCCATGGTGAACACTCCGCCGTCCGGCAGCCCTCGGGCTGCACCAACCTTTGGAGTGTCTTTCGTCCGTCGCGACGCCTTGTCAAGCGGGTGGTGAGGCCCCAAGGCACGTCTTCACCTGCTGCAGATCGGCCCGCAGGGCTTGAAGCGCGGCCCAGAGCACGGGGATCAGCTGATCAGGCCGCAGCCATTGGCGGCTTTCCGGTTCGGCCGGTTCCCCGAGCCCCCAGACGCCGAAATCGAGCCCGCGCCATAGAGCGCCGCCTTGATCGCTGACCTGTCCCCCCTGAACGTCCCTCGCTCTGATGTAGAGTCTGCCCAGCCTGAGAAGGGGCCGACGACATGAGAAAGGGCCGTTTCACCGATGGGCAGATCATCGGAATGATCAAGGAACAGGAGGCGGGACTGCCGACCTCCGAGCTGTGCCGGAAGCATGGGCTTAGCCCGGCGACGTTTTACAAGCTCATGGCCAAGTATGGCGGGATGGAGCTTTCAGATACCAAACGGCTCAGGCAACTCGAGGACGAGAACAACAAGCTCAAGCGTCTGCTGGCGGACGCGATGCTCGACAATGTCGTGCCGAAGGATCTCCTGGGAAAACCCTGACGACCCCGATGCAGCGGCGGGACGCTGTGCTGCGGGCCATGCGGGATCATCCGATCTCGCAGCGCCGGGCCTGCGTCCTGGTTGGTGTCGATCCGAAGACGGTGCGGCGCGAGCGCCCGCCTGATCATCAGGACATCCGCGAAGAAATACGCAAGATCGCCGAGAAGCGTCGCCGGTTTGGATATCGGCGCGTCGGAATCATGCTGGAGCGCAAGGGCATGGTCATGAATGAGAAGA
>NZ_JBJTDY010000098.1:0-13509 GCF_046092605.1 Rhabdaerophilum sp.
CCGCGCTCGAGCGGCTCGGCCACGACGGTCGCCACGCGGCCGGCATCGTCGCCCGGGGTGACCTCGAGCTTCTTCGGCTTGATCAGTTCCTGCCAATTCTTCTGGATCACGTGCAAACCTCTCGACGGATACGGAACGGCCCGCGCCGGAAAGCGCGGGCGGAGCAGTCACGCGGAACGAAATCAGACGCGGCGGCGCTTGCGCGGGCGGCAGCCGTTATGCGGGATCGGGGTCACGTCGCGGATCGAGGTGACATTGAAGCCGGCCGCCTGCAGCGCGCGAAGCGCCGATTCACGACCCGAACCCGGCCCCGACACTTCCACCTCGACGGTGCGCATGCCGTGCTCGGAGGCCTTGCGGGCGGCGTCTTCCGCCGCGACCTGGGCCGCATAGGGGGTGGATTTCTTGGAACCCTTGAAGCCCATCGTGCCCGAGGTCGACCAGGCAATGGTGTTGCCCTGCGCATCGGTGATGGTGATCATCGTGTTGTTGAAGGACGCGTTCACATGAACGATGCCCGACACGATGTTCTTGCGTTCGCGGCGGCGAACCCGGGTTGCTTCCTTGGCCATGCTTTCAGCGCCTTCGTCCTGTCATCGGCCAGCGCGGAAACCGCGCCACGGCCGGAAAAAGCTTACTTCTTCTTGCCGGCAATCGGCTTCGACTTGCCCTTGCGGGTGCGGGCGTTCGTGCTCGTGCGCTGGCCGTGAACCGGCAGGCCACGACGATGGCGCAGGCCACGATAGCAGCCAAGATCCATCAGGCGCTTGATGTTCATCGCGGTCTCGCGACGCAGGTCGCCTTCCACGATGTAATCGCGGTCGATGGTCTCGCGAATCTGAAGCACTTCGGCGTCCGTCAGCTGGTTAACGCGACGCTCGGCCGGAATGCCGACCTTCTGGCAGATTTCAACGGCATTCACCGGGCCGATACCGTGAATGTAACGCAGCGCGATCATGACGCGCTTGTTCGTCGGAATGTTGACGCCGGCAATACGAGCCACCGCTCTTCTCCTCAACCGCTCGGGATACGGCGACCCGCTCCCGCTTGTTCCACGGCAATGCACCCAAGCCGACGCACCACCCGAAAATTCCTGGCTTCCGACGAAAGGCCTGAGCGGAACGGGAAGTTCCTTCTGGCCCATGGTTTTTTCCAAAAGCAAAACGCGCGAGGCAACCCCGCGCGAGAATGCTTCGTCGGCAAGGACTTGGCGATAGACAGAGAAGCCCGCCGCGTCAAGTCCGAAATCGTCAGAAAACCGGGCAGACCGCAAAGCCTCGCCCCGCTTTCCCCTCAGCCCGCGAGAACCTTGTCGATCGCCTTCGTCACCGCATCGATGGGCTGCATGCCGTCGATCGCGGTGAGCTGGCCGCGTGCGCCATAGAACGGCGTCACGGCCGCGGTATCGCGATTATAGGCCGCGAGGCGGGTCTTGAAGACCTCGGGGTCGTCATCCTTGCGCACCGGCTGGCCGGCCGCCAGCGCGTCCGCCGCGCGCTTCACGATGCGATCCACGAGCCGGGCCTGGTCGACCTTGAGCTCGATGACGGCCTTGAGCTTCAGGCCTTCCTGGGCGAGCAGCGCCTCGAGCGCCTCCGCCTGCGCGACCGTGCGCGGGAAACCATCAAGAATGAAGCCCTTCTTCGCATCGGGCTCCTGGATGCGGTCACGGATGATCCCGATCACGATTTCATCCGACACAAGCCCGCCGGATTCCATCACCGCCCTGGCCTGAAGGCCGATCGGCGTTCCCGCCGCCACGGCGGCGCGCAGCATGTCGCCGGTGGAGAGCTGGACGATGCCGTGCTTCTCGACCAGCCGTGTCGCCTGTGTGCCCTTCCCCGCGCCGGGAGGTCCCAGCAGAACCAGTCTCATCAGCGTTTCGCTCCCCGCAACTTGGCCTTCTTCACGAGGCCCTCATACTGGTGCGCCAGCAAGTAGCCGTGCACCTGCGCCACCGTGTCCATGGTCACCGAAACAACGATGAGAATGGAGGTGCCTCCAAAATAGAACGGAAGCGCGGCAGCCGAAATGAGAAATTCGGGCAAGAGGCATACCACCGTCAAGTAGATCGCGCCGATCACGGTGATGCGGGAGAGGACATTGTCGATGTAGCTCGCGGTTTTCTCGCCCGGACGGATGCCCGGGATGAACCCGCCATGCTTCTTGAGGTTGTCGGCCGTCTCGGTCGGGTTGAACACGATGGCCGTGTAGAAGAAGGCAAAGAAGATGATCAGCGCCGCGTAGAGCACCATGTAAAGCGGCCGGCCATGGCCCAGATAGGTGTTCATGGTCTGCAGCCATTCCGGGCCACCGGCTTGCGCGAAGCTCGCGATGGTCGTCGGCATGAGCAGGAGCGAGGAGGCGAAGATCGGCGGAATGACGCCCGCAGTGTTCAGTTTCAGCGGCAGGAACGAGGTCTGCCCCTCGAAAACGCGATTGCCCATCTGCCGCTTGGGATAGTTGATCAAGAGACGGCGCTGGGCGCGCTCGAAGAACACGATGCCGAAGATCACGGCCACGACCATCACGATCACGCCGAGGATGATTCCGGTCGAGAGCGCGCCCTGGCGGCCGAGTTCCAGCGTGCCGGCAATGGCGGAGGGAAGTTCCGCCACGATACCCGCGAAGATGATCAGCGAGGTGCCATTGCCGATGCCGCGGCTGGTGATCTGCTCGCCGAGCCACATCAGGAACAGCGTGCCGCCCGTCAGCGTGATGACGGTCGAAAGGATGAAGAACGGGCCGGGATTGAGCACCACGCCGCCAGAGCTCTGCAGGCCCACGGCGATGCCCCAGGCCTGAAAGAGAGCCAGAACGAGCGTCAGGTAGCGCGTATACTGGTTCAGCTGGCGGCGGCCGGCCTCGCCTTCCTTCTTCAGCGCCTCCAGCGTCGGCGACACGGTGGTCATCAGCTGGATGATGATCGAGGCCGAGATATACGGCATGATGTTCAGCGCGAAGATCGCGAGACGGCCCACCGCGCCGCCTGAGAACATGTTGAAGAGGCCGAGAACGCCCGCCTGCTGCTGCTTGAAGATGTCAGCCAGCGATTCCGGATTGATGCCCGGCAGCGGGATATAGGTGCCGAGACGATAGACCAGCAGCGCGCCGAGCGTGAACCAGATGCGCTTCTTCAGCTCTTCCGCCTTCGCGAGAGCGCCGAAATTCAAGTTTGCTGCCAGCTGTTCTGCCGCCGATGCCATGTGGCCCTGCCCTGTCCCTCGCCGGAACCGGTGATCCATGGGCCATCAGGGCCAAGGGATGCCGATGCCGAAACCTGCGGCGCCGCCCCTGCCCGTGCCGTCGGCACGTCTCCCGGGCCGAAGCGCCACGGAAAGACGGGGGGCACCCCTGTCGTGATGGTCGAGATAGGAACGGCGCCGGTATTTTGCCACCGGCGCCGTCCGCATTTTGTCAGGCCGAGGCTTCCTCGACCGGGGCAAGCAGCTTCACCGAGCCGCCGGCCTTCTCGATCGCGGCAACCGCGCTCCTGGAGGCACGGAACACCTCGAAGGCAAGCTTCGCCTTGAGTTCGCCCACGCCGAGGATCTTCACGCCGTCCCGCGCGCGCGAGCAGATGCCTGCCGCCACGAGCGCGTCGATGGTCACGACGGCCTTGGGGTCCAGCTTCGCGGCATCCACGGCCTGCTGGATGCGGCCGATATTCACCTCGTTGAGGTCGAGCGCGCCGTGGTTGTTGAAGCCGCGCTTCGGCAGGCGACGATGCAGCGGCATCTGGCCGCCTTCGAAGCCCTTCACAGCCACGCCGGTGCGGGCCTTCTGGCCCTTCACGCCGCGTCCGCCGGTCTTGCCCTTGCCGGAGCCGATCCCGCGGCCCACTCGCATGCGGTCCTTGGTTGCGCCGGGATTGTCACGGAGGTCGTTGAGTTTCATCGCCCCCTCCTTACTGCTCGATGATGCGCACGAGATGCGCGACCTTCGCGACCATGCCCCTGGTGGAGGGGTTGTCGGGAAGAGTCGAGCGGCGGCCGATCTTGTTGAGCTTCAGGCCGATCAGCGTCGCACGCTGGTCGCCGGGGCGACGCGCGGGGCTGCCATATTGCTCAACCGTGATGGTCTTGTGAGCTTTCGCCATGATGCCCTCCCTTACGCCTGGGCCGCCTCGGCGCCGTCGATCTGGCGACGAGCCTGCAGCACCGAGACCTTCAGGCCACGACGGGCCGCGACCGAGCGCGGGCTGTCCTCGGACTTCAGGGCATCAAAGGTGGCGCGAACCATGTTGTAGGGGTTCGACGAACCCAGCGACTTCGCAACAACGTCGCTCATGCCGAGGCATTCGAGGATCGCGCGCATCGGTCCGCCCGCGATGATGCCGGTGCCCGGAGGCGCCGAACGCAGCAGAACCTTGCCCGAACCATGGTGGCCGCGCACATCGTGGTGCAAAGTGCGGCCGTCGCGCAGTGAAACGCGGAGCAGGCCACGCTTGGCGCTCTCGGTCGCCTTGCGGATCGCCTCCGGCACTTCACGCGCCTTGCCATGGCCGAAACCGACCCGGCCCTTCTGGTCGCCGACGACCACCAGCGCGGCAAACGCCATGCGGCGGCCACCCTTCACGGTCTTCGCGACGCGGTTGATATGAACGAGGCGATCAACGAACTCGTTGTCGCGCTCCTCGCGCTCGCCTTCGCGCTCGCGTCGACGACCGCCCTCGCGGGACCGGCCACCGCCGCCTTCACGTTCTGCTGCCATTTCTCTTCTTCCTCACTTGCGCGGAAAGTCTGTTGCCTTCCGCTCGCTTGGGGGTGAAGCCCAAGGGATCACCCGCACGACCATACCGCGTTCGGTATGAAACACGGATCGATCGTGTCTTCCGATATTCCGATGCCGCTTCCCAGAGGAACCGGATTCCACTTTTTCGCGGCACAGTTGCCGCACGGACGGATTGCTCCGCCCGTCCCGATCGCTGTGCTAAAGCCTGTTACGGCTCAGAAATCAAGTCCGCCCTCGCGGGCGCCCTCGGCCAGAGCCTTCACGCGGCCGTGGTAGAGATACGAGCCGCGGTCGAACACGACCTGGGTGACGCCGGCCTTCCTGGCGCGCTCGGCGACAAGCTTGCCGATCGCCTTCGCGGCTTCCATGTCCGCGCCGGTTTTCAGCGAGCCGCGAAGGTCCTTCTCGACCGTCGAGGCCGAGACGATCGTCACGCCCTTCGCGTCATCGATGACCTGCGCATAGATCTGCTTGGACGAGCGGAAGACAGAAAGGCGCGGGCGACCATTGGCCGCCGCACGCACCTGCCGGCGAACGCGCGCCTTGCGCCGTTCAATCGGGGAAAGTTGTGCCATGAGACTGCCCTCGCCTTACTTCTTCTTGCCTTCCTTGCGGAAGATGAACTCGCCCTCGTACTTCACGCCCTTGCCCTTGTAGGGTTCGGGGCCGCGATAGGCCCGGATCTCAGCGGCGACCTGGCCGACCTGCTGGCGATCGATGCCCGAAATGACGATTTCCGTCGGCTTCGGGGTAACGACCGTGATGCCAGCCGGCACCGAATAGATCACTTCGTGGCTGTAACCGAGCGAGAGGTTCAGGGCCTTGCCTGCAGCGGCGGCCTTGTAGCCGACGCCGTTGATCTCGAGTTTCTTCTCGAAGCCCTTCGATACACCTGTCACGATGTTGTTGATGCTCGCGCGGCTGGTGCCCCACATCGCACGGGCCTTGCGGGTTTCCGTGCGCGGGTTCACCGAGATCTGATTGCCCTCGAGTGTAACGGCCACATCATCGGGAACGAGGAACGACAACTCGCCCTTCGGACCCTTGACGCTGACCTTCTGGCCCTCGACGCGCGGGGTGACCCCCGACGGGACGTCAACAGGCTTCTTGCCGACTTTCGACATGATACCTTCCTCCGTCCTCAGAAGACCGTGCAGAGTACTTCGCCACCAACATTGCGATCACGGGCCTCATGGTCCGCCATCACGCCCGAGGGGGTCGAAATGATCGTGATGCCGAGGCCATTCGCCACGCGCGGCATGGAGCCGACGGAGGAATAGACGCGGCGGCCAGGCTTCGAAACGCGCTTGATCTCGCGGATCGCAGGCTGACCTTCAAAATACTTCAGCTCGATGTCGAACTCGACACGGCCATTCTCGAATTTCGTTTCCGAATAGCCACGGATATAGCCTTCGCTCTTCAGCACGTCGAGCAAGCGGGCCCGCAGCTTCGAGCCCGGCGTCGAAACGCGGGTCTTGCGGCGCATCTGCGCGTTGCGGATGCGGGCGATCAGATCGCCGATGGGATCGTTCATCATCATGATCGTCCCTCCTTACCAGCTCGACTTCACGAGGCCGGGGATGAGGCCCCGGTTGCCGAGTTCGCGAAGCGCGATACGGCTGACCTTGAACTTGCGATAATTGGCACGCGAACGGCCCGAAACCTCACAGCGGAGGCGGAAGCGGTTCTCGGCCGAGTTACGCGGCATCTGCGCAAGCTTGAGGGTCGCGGCAAAGCGCTCCTCAATCGACAGATCCTTGTTCATCACGACGGCCTTGAGCGCCGCACGCTTGCCGGCATGCTGCCTGGCAAGCTTCTGACGACGCTTATTCTTTTCGATCATGCCCTTTTTGGCCATGTCTTGGGCTCCTGGTCTCCGCGTTTAAGTTGAGGGTCACAAAGCCGGCCGGAAAACCGCGAACACTTTTCCTGGCTTTGTTCCCGGGCTTACTGCCGGAAAGGGAAGTTGAACAACTTGAGGAGCGCGCGAGCCTCCTCATCGGTCTTCGCCGTGGTGCAGACGATCACGTCCATGCCCCAGATCTGATCAACCTTGTCGTAGTTGATCTCCGGGAAAACAATGTGCTCCTTGATGCCCATGGCGTAGTTGCCACGACCGTCGAACGACTTGGCGTTCAGGCCGCGGAAGTCGCGGACGCGCGGCAGCGCGACCGTAATCAGTCGATCGAGAAACTCGTACATCGTGTTCGCGCGCAGCGTCACCTTCGCGCCGATCGGCATGTTCTCGCGCACCTTGAACTGCGCGATCGCCTTGCGGGCACGGGTCACGACCGGCTTCTGGCCGGCGATGAGGGCGAGATCGGCCGCAGCCACGCTCGCCTTCTTGGAATCAGCCGTCGATTCACCCACGCCCATGTTCAGGACGATCTTGGTGATCCTGGGAACTTCCATCGCGTTCTTGTAGCCGAACTGCTCACGCATGCTGGCCACGATGACGTCACGATAATGCGCCTTGAGGCGCGGTTCGTATTTTGCCGTATCAAGCATCGATCTGCTCCCCGGAGCGCTTCGCGACGCGGACCTTGCGGCCGTCCTCGAGCACCTTGAAGCCGACACGGGTCGGCTTGCCGTCCTTCGGATCGGCCACTGCCAGGTTCGACAGGTTCACCGCCGCTTCCCTGGTGATGATGCCGCCCTGCTGGTTCTGGGTCTGGCGCTGATGGCACTTCACCAGGGCGACGCCGCGCACAACCGCACGGCCTTCGGTCGGACGCACTTCGAGCACTTCGCCCGACTTGCCCTTGTCACGGCCGGTGATGACGACGACCTTGTCGCCCTTCTTGATCTTCGCAGCCATCACAGCACCTCAGGGGCGAGCGAGATGATCTTCATGTGGTTCCGGGCTCGCAGCTCGCGCGGCACCGGCCCGAAGATGCGAGTGCCAATCGGCTCCTTGTCCTTGTTGACCAGCACGGCCGCGTTGCGGTCGAAACGGATCACGGAACCATCCGCCCGGCGGATGTCCTTGGCGGTGCGAACGACGATCGCCTTCATGACGTCGCCCTTCTTCACGCGGCCCTTGGGAATCGCCTCCTTCACGGAGACGACAATGATGTCGCCCACGCCGGCATATTTGCGCTTGGAACCGCCGAGCACCTTGATGCACATGACGCGGCGCGCGCCGGAATTATCGGCAACGTCGAGATTGGTTTGCATCTGGATCATGGGATGATCCTTCCTTTCATTCAGATCGGTTTCCGGGTTTCCCCGGACTACGCCTGAGGGCCCTGCCCTCGCCCCTCAGGGCTTGTTCAGGAGGCCTTCTCCTTGCCGAGCACCACCCAGCGCTTCAACTTGGAAATCGGGGCCGCCTCCTGGATGAAAACCTCGTCGCCAACCTTGCAGGCATTCGCCTCGTCATGCGCGTGGTAGTTCTTCGAGCGGCGGACGGTCTTCTTGAAGAGCGGATGGGTGAAGCGACGCTCCACCTTCACCACCACCGTCTTGTTCTGGACATCGCTGACAACGACGCCCTGCAGAATGCGCTTCGGCATCTTTCTCTCCTCAGCCCTTCGCCGCAGCGATCAGCTTGCTGCGCTGGATCGTCTTGATCCGCGCGATATCACGCCGAACCTCGCGGACACGACCAACATTCTCGAGCTGGCCGGTCGCGCGCTGGAAGCGCAGGTTGAACTGCTCCTTCTTCAGCCGCAGGATCTCGTCCTGAAGCTGATCCGCGGACATGACGCGGAGATCGGAGACGCGCTGGGACGTTTTCATCGCCACCACCCTCACTCGACAATGCGCTGCACGAACCGCGTGCGAACGGGAAGCTTCGCGGCGGCAAGGTCGAGCGCCTCACGCGCAAGTCCGGCGTCCACGCCGCCGATCTCGAACATGATGCGGCCGGGCGCCACGCGCGCAGCCCAGAACTCGGGCGCGCCCTTGCCGGAGCCCATGCGGACTTCGGCAGGCTTGGACGAAACCGGCAGATCAGGGAAAACCCGGATCCACACGCGACCGGCGCGCTTCATGTGGCGCGTCATGGCGCGGCGGGCCGCCTCGATCTGGCGGGCGGTGATCCGCTCCGGCTCCATCGCCTTGAGGCCGAACTCACCAAAGGCAAGTTCAAACCCGCCCTTGGAAGCGCCCTTGATGCGGCCCTTGAAGGCCTTGCGGAATTTGGTCTTTTTCGGTTGAAGCATGACCTGGCCCTCACGCCGCTTCCGGCGAGCGGCGGCCCTGCGAGCGCTGATCGTCCCCGGCGCGCTTGTCCTGCGCCATCGGATCATGCTCGAGTATCTCGCCCTTGAAGATCCACACCTTCACACCGCACGTGCCATAGGCCGTATGCGCCGTGGAGATGCCGTAATCGATATCCGCGCGCAGCGTATGCAGCGGCACACGACCCTCGCGATACCACTCGACGCGCGCGATTTCCGCACCACCGAGACGGCCCGAGCAGGTGATCTTGATGCCTTCGGCGCCCAGGCGCATCGCCGACTGCACCGCGCGCTTCATGGCGCGGCGGAAGGCCACACGGCGCTCGAGCTGCTGCGAAATCGAATCCGCGACCAGCGTGGCGTCGAGTTCCGGCTTGCGGACTTCGACGATGTTGAGCGCCACTTCGCTCTTGGTCATCGCCGCAACCTGCTTGCGCAGCTTGTCGATATCCGCACCCTTCTTGCCGATCACCACGCCCGGACGAGCCGAGTAGATGGTGACGCGGGCCTTCTTGTGCGGACGCTCGACGATGATCTTCGAGACCGCGGCCTGCTTGAGATCCTTCATGAGCTGCTCGCGGATCTTGAAATCCTCATGCAGCATGCCGGAATAATCCGCCGAATTGGCGTACCAGCGGCTGTCCCAGGTCCGGTTGATGCCGAGCCGCAGACCGATCGGATTGACCTTCTGTCCCATGGCTTACTCCTGGTCCTGCTTCTGGCTCACGATGATCGTGATGTTCGCGAACGGCTTGGTCACCCGGCCCGTGCGGCCACGGCCGTGGAACTGGATGCGCTTCATGACGATCGACTTGCCGACATAGGCCTGGCGCACCACCAGGTCGTCGATGTCGAGATCGTGGTTGTTCTCGGCATTCGCGATCGCGCTCTCGAGGCACTTCTTCACGTCCTGCGCGATGCGCTTGCGCGAAAACTCGAGATCGGCAAGAGCGGTCGAGACCTTCTTTCCACGAATGAGCTGAGCGACGAGGTTCAGCTTGCGCGGGGAAACACGCAGGTTGCGCGCCACCGCCTTGGCCTCGGTATCGGCCTCGCGCCGGATATTGGCTACCTGGCCCATCTTACTTCCTCTTCGCCTTCTTGTCGGCCGCGTGACCATAGAAGGTCCGCGTCGGCGAGAACTCGCCGAATTTCATGCCCACCATCTCTTCGGTCACCAGCACGGGAACGTGCTTCTGGCCATTATAGACCCCGAAGGTCAAGCCCACGAATTGCGGAAGGATCGTGGAGCGGCGGCTCCAGATCTTGATCACGTCGTTGCGGCTCGAGGCCCGCGAGGCCTCTGCCTTCTTCAGAAGGTATCCGTCGACAAACGGACCTTTCCAAACGGAACGCGGCATCAGGCCTCTCCTTACTTCTTGCGATCGTGCCGCGAGGACACGATGAAGCGATCCGTGCGCTTGTTGGCGCGCGTCTTCTTGCCCTTGGTCGGCTTGCCCCACGGGGTCACCGGATGGCGACCACCGGAGGTGCGACCCTCACCGCCACCATGCGGGTGGTCGATCGGGTTCATGGCCACGCCGCGGTTATGCGGGCGGAAACCCAGCCAGCGATTGCGACCGGCCTTGCCGAGCGAGATGTTCATATGGTCCGGGTTCGACACCGCGCCGATCGTGGCGAAGCAGGCGCCGTTCACGAGGCGCTGCTCACCCGAATTCAGGCGAATGATGACATAGCCCTGGTCGCGACCGACGATCTGAGCATAGGTGCCGGCGGAACGCGCGAGCTGGCCGCCCTTGCCGATCTTGGTCTCGATGTTGTGCACGATGGTGCCGACCGGAATGGCCGAGACCGGAAGCGCGTTGCCCGGCTTGATATCCGCGGTTTCGCTGGCCAGAACCTCATCACCGACCGAGAGGCGCTGCGGCGCAAGGATGTAGCTCAGGGTCTCGTCCGCATAGCGGATGAGCGCGATGAAGGCGGTCCGGTTCGGATCATATTCCAGGCGCTCGACCTTCGCGGCCATGCCCAGCTTGCCCCGGCGGTTGAAATCCACCAGCCGGTAGGCCTTCTTGTGGCCACCGCCCCGGAAGCGCACGGTGACGCGACCGAGATTGTTGCGGCCGCCGGAACCTGTCTTGCCCTCGGTGAGAGCCTTGACCGGCTTGCCCTTGTAGAGTTCCGAACGGTCCACCAGCGTCAGCTGGCGGGTGCCCGGAGTGACGGGATTGTACTTCTTCAGTGCCATCTGTCCCTCCCGCCTCAGAGCCCGGTCGTGACGTCGATGCTCTGGCCTTCAGCCAAAGTCACGATCGCTTTCTTCACGTCCGACTGCCGGCCGACGGTGCCGCGGAAGCGCTTCTCCTTGCCCTTGCGGACCAGGGTGTTCACCGCTGTCACCTTCACGTCGAACAGCTTCTCGACCGCCGCCTTGATCTGCGGCTTCGTGGCGTCGCGGGCGACCTTGAACACCACCTTATTCTTCTCGCTCAACGCCGTCGCCTTCTCGGTGATGACCGGAGAAAGGATGACGTCATACATCTTCGGATCGATGCTCATCGCTTTCCCCTGATCAGCCGGCCAGACGCGCGTTGATCGCGTCAAGCGCCGCCGTGGTCAGCACGAGCTTCTCGCGGCGGATGATGTCATAGACGTTGATGCCCTGGACCGGCAGCACATCCAGGTTCGGGATGTTGCGGGCCGCGAGAACGAAATTGTCCTGCAGCGTCTCGCCGCCAATGATCAGCGCGTTGCTCCAGCCGAGCTTGGCCAGTGTCTCGAGCAGCAGCTTCGTCTTCGGCTCGGCGATTTCCGCCTTGTCGAGAACGATGATGTTCGCGTCCTTCGCCTTGGCCGAAAGCACATGCTTCAGCGCCAGAACGCGCACCTTTTTCGGCAGATCATGCGCGTGAGAGCGCGAGATCGGGCCGAAGGCGCGACCACCGCCGCGGAACTGCGGCGCCTTCGCCGAGCCGTGGCGGGCACCGCCGGTACCCTTCTGCTTATACATCTTCTTCGTGGTGCGGTTGATGGTCGACCGCTCCTGCGCCTGGTGAGTGCCCTGCTGGCGCTTGGCCAGCTGGTAGCGCACCATGCGCGCAATGAGATCCGTGCGCGGCTCGAGGCCGAACACTTCGGCGGAGACCTCCACCGAGCCAGCTTCCTTGCCGGCCAGAGTCTGGATGGCGAGTTTCATCGTTCTCAACCTTCCGTGGTTTCCGCCGCGGCCTCAGAGCCGAGCTTGAACTTGCCGGGAAGCGGCGCCTCCTTCGGAGCGGGCTTCTTGACCGCATCGCGAACCATGATCCAGCCGCCCTTGGTGCCCGGAACGGCACCCTCGACGAGGATCAGACCGCGCATCGCATCCGTGCGCACGACCTTGAGGTTCAGCGTGGTAACGCGCTCGACACCGAGATGGCCCGGCATCTTCTTGTTCTTGAAGGTGCGGCCCGGATCCTGGCGGCCACCGGTCGAACCGATGGAGCGATGGGAGACCGAAACACCGTGGGTGGCACGAAGCCCGCCGAAATTCCAGCGTTTCATGCCGCCAGCGAAACCCTTGCCGGTCGTGGTGCCCGTGACATCCACGAACTGGCCGGGAACGAAATGATCCGCCGTGATCTCGGCACCCACCGGGATCAGCTTGTCTTCATCGACGCGAAACTCCGCGAGGCGCATGCGCGGTTCGACCTTGGCCACAGCGAAGCGACTGCGCTCGGCCTTCGAGACATTCTTCGCCTTCGCCTTGCCGGCGCCGAGCTGAAGCGCCACGTAGCCGTCGCGCTCCGTCGTGCGGTGCGCCACAACCTGGCAGCCATCCAGCCGCAGGACCGTCACGGGGACATGATCCCCGTTATCATTGAAGACGCGGGTCATCCCGATCTTCTGTGCAATCACCCCTGACCTCATGGGCGTCATTTCCTTTTCCAGAGGAGGTCCAACTCACCCGCCGGCGGACCGGCGGAACTCTTCGTTCCGAACCCGCCTCAAAGGCGGATTTCGACATCCACACCCGCAGCAAGATCGAGCTTCATCAGCGCGTCCACGGTTTGCGGGGTCGGATCGACGATGTCGAGGACACGCTTGTGCGTCCGGATTTCGAACTGCTCGCGGCTCTTCTTGTCGACGTGCGGCGAGCGGTTCACGGTGAACTTCTCGATCCGCGTCGGCAGCGGGATTGGCCCGCGAATTTGCGCGCCGGTGCGCTTCGCCGTCGATACGATCTCGCGCGTCGAGGTGTCGAGCACGCGATGGTCGAAGGCCTTGAGGCGGATGCGGATGGTCTGTCCGTTCATCGCTTGATCGTCCTTGCTTTCCGTTTCCACCGGGCCGGTGCGACCCGGCTGTTGCGGCTAAAAAACTTGTCGAGGTTACCCTCAATGGAACGGCGCGCCCCCTTTGATCCCGATCCCCCTCCGGACGATGCTCGTCCGGGGATCGGGGAGAGAGGCCGGCGCGCCAGACCGGTTTCCGTTAGTCCTGAATGCTCGCAACGACGCCGGCGCCGACGGTTCGGCCTCCTTCGCGGATAGCGAAGCGCAGCTTCTCTTCCATCGCGATCGGCGTGATCAGTTCAACCTCGAACGAGATGTTGTCGCCCGGCATCACCATCTCCGTGCCCGCCGGAAGC
>NZ_JBJTDY010000099.1:0-15221 GCF_046092605.1 Rhabdaerophilum sp.
ATCGCGGTTTCCGGGAGAGTCATGGTGCCGCTTGTCATTCTGCTCTGAACCCTCTCGAACGTCCCGGAGCCCGGTTGGGCGCCGCATTCGCGGCATGATGGCGTCTGGCAGCACCCGTGATCAAGCACTCACAACGGCCGCCGGTCCTCGATCACCACGCCATCCCGCGGCAGGGTTCCGAGCGCGGCCCTCTCCACCATCGCATCGAGCTTGAGGATGGCGCGGCTGGCGGCGGCAATGACGGTAAGGTCCGGACCATCGCCCGTCTGTTCCAGCCGCAGCGTGAGCTGATCGCGGTCATTCTCCCGGCCGATGACGAGGCGCGCCCGCATCGCACCGGGCAAGGTGGCCAGGAGCTGGGCCACCTGTTCGGGCCGAACAAACATGCCGCGGACCTTCGCGGTCTGATCTGCCCGGCCCATCCAGCCCCTGATGCGCCGGTTGGTGCGACCGCAGGGCGAAAGGCCGGGCAGGAAGGCCGAAAGGTCGCCGACAGCCAGGCGGATGAGGGGCTTTGCCGGGTCCAGCACGCTCACCACGACTTCACCCACCTCGCCTGGCTCCACCGGCATGCCCGTGCCGGGGCGGACCAACTCCACGATCACGCCTTCATCGATCACCATCCCTTCGCGGGCGCTGGTTTCATAGGCGATGATGCCGCATTCCGCTGTCGCGTAGGATTGATAGGCATCGATGCCGCGACCCGCCACCCAGGCCTGCAGGTTGGGCGGAAACGCGGCGCCGGAAACGATGGCGCGTTCGAGCGAGGAGGCGTCCCGCCCTTTTTGATCGGCCGCTTCGAGCAGGATCTTCAGGTAATCCGGCGTGCCGGCATAGATGCCGGGGCGATAGGCATCGATGAGATCCAGCTGGGCCTCGGTATTGCCCGGCCCGGCTGGAATGACAGCGCAGCCCAGGAGGCGGGCACCGCCGTCAAAGCACCAGCCGCCGGGCGTGAGATGGTAGGAAAAGGTGTTCTGGACGATCTGGCCGGCGCGGATACCGGCCGCAAACATCGCCCGGGCAGCCCTCGATGGGTCGACTTCCTGCGATTCCGGCTCGAAAATCGGTCCCGGGGACATCATCAGCCGCTTCCAGCCGCCGAGCGGACCCGGCATCAGGCCGCCGAAAGGGGGCCGGGCTTTCTGAAGCGCGGGCAGGTCTGATTTGCGCAGGACCGGCAGGTCGGCCAGGGCCGAAAGATGGTCGATGGCCCGGGGCTCCACCGGGCCGAGATGCTCGCGCCAGCCGGGGATGGTCATGGCCGTGGCCAGGCATTCTCTCAGTCCTGCCAGCTGATCGGCCAGCCTTTTGGCGGGGTCACGCGTTTCGAGCGCATCGAAGAAGGCCGGACCGGTCATGACAGCCAGCGCTTTCGGCGACGATAATGCTTCACCGCGTGATAATCGACGCGCTGATGCCCGCCAAGATAGGCCTCGACAACATCGGGGTTGCTGCGCAGTGAGGAGGCATCGCCACTCATCAGGATGCGACCGTTCTCGATCAGATAGCCGGAATGGGCGATTTCGAGGGCGGCCGTGGCATTTTGCTCCACCAGCAATACTGCCACGCTGCTGGTTTCGTTGATGCGCCGGACGATGTCGAAAATCTCGTCCACGAGGAAGGGCGCCAGACCGAGCGAAGGCTCATCCAGCATCAGCAGCCGCGGCTTCGTCATGAGGGCCCGGCCGATGGCCAGCATCTGCTGCTCCCCTCCGGAGAGATAGCCCGCCGAGGCATTCGCCCGTTCCGCGAGGCGCGGAAACAGCTGGAACATCTGGTCGATCAATGCGGAAACCTCGCCGCGGCTGCGGTGCATGGTCGCCGCTGCGAGCAGATTTTCCCGCGGGGTGAGATGGCCGAAAACCCGCCGCCCCTCGAGGACCTGCACCAACCCCATCCGCACGCGCCTGGGCGGATCAAGCGCCAGCAGGGATTGGCCGTCGAACAGGATTTCTCCGCGCGTCACTTCGCCGCGTTCGGGCGCGAGCAAGCCGGAAATGGACTTGAGGACGGTGCTTTTCCCGGCGCCATTGGCCCCGAGCAAGGTGACGAGGCCACCTTTCGGCACCTCGATTGAGACGCCCTTGACGGCAACGAAGACCCTGTCATAGGCAACTTCGATATTGTTCAGCGTCAGCAATGACATGGCAATATCCTTTCGCCCCAGCCCGCGGGAGCGCTCCTGGAGGCTCCGCCCGGACGAAATCATCCGGGCGGAAAGGCATGGGCTTCTCGCGGACCGGCAGCTTACTTTCCGCTCTTCTTGAACTCCGCCGAATACTTGCGGATTTCGTCCCAGACCACGTCCTGGTTCGCGGAGAACCAACCGGTGACCGGCACGAACTTGCTGCCATCCCATTGCGCCACGCGGCCCATGCCCCCACCCTGATGGTCTTCCGGGGTGATGGTGGTTGGCGGCAGCAAGCCTTCGGCCGTGAAGTCCTTGATGGACCGCAGCCCGGCATTGAGCCAGGGGCCGGTGACTGGGCCATTCGGCGCCTTCTGGGCGGCAAGGCGGATTCCCTCTGCCATGAGAGACGCCATTTGCACACCATAATTGTAGTAGCCTGTCCCCACCTTGGCTTCCGGCCCGGCACCTTTGCCCTTGGCGACCACTTCGGCCAGGATGTCCTTGATCAACTTGGGTTCGCGACCGCCAACGCAGGGCTCGATCTTCATCACGCCCTTGGTTGCTGCACGGCCGACAACATCCATGTCCGATTCCGAGAGCCAGACGCTGGATGAGACCCGGTCCATCGGCAGGCCGTTGCGGATCGCTTCGGAAAGGGCCACGGTCTGGCCGACCGCCGCGCCCCAGAACACGGTGAAATCGGGCCGCGACCGGCGCACTTGCGGCCATATCGCGGATTGGTCATTGCCGGGTGGCGTGTAGGGGAAGGCACTGAGGGTGAAGCCCTCGCGCTTGGCCAGCACTTCGAGGATCGGCAGCGGCTCCTTGCCGAAGGGCGTGTCGATGTGCACGAAGGCCAGTCTCTTGCCCTGCAGAGAGCCTTTTTCCAGTGTCTTGAAATGCTCGACGATCAGACCGGCCTGCGTCCAGTAGTTGATCGAAAGCGGCAGCACATAGGGGAAGACCGATCCATCCGCCGCATCCGAGCGGCCGGAATAAGCCGTGATGAGGTTGATCTTGTCCTCCAGCACACGCGGTACGAGTGCCCGGGCCACCGGAGTCGAGGGCGGATCGATCATCACCGCGCCCTCACGCTTGCCGCGCTCATAGGCCTCGATGGCGCGCGGCAGGTCATTGGCATGGTCAGAAACGTCGATCACGATCTTGTATCCGCCGACACCACCGCGCTCGTTCAGCAGGGTGAAGTAATCCCGCTGGCCCTGGCTGTATTCCGAGGTTACAAACGTGTAGATGCGCGTAAAGTCCATCGGCGCGGAAATCCGCACCACCCTTTCCTGGGCAAAGGCCCCGTTCGTGCTGATGGACGGCGCCGCAATCCCGGCGGCCGCACTGGCCACGAAACTCCGTCTGGTCATTTTCATAGGCGTCTCCTCCTTTGTTGCGGCCAATCCCTATCGTTGCGCATGTCGGAAGGGCCACACGAGCAGATAGGTCCGGACGTTCGAATAAATCTTGGCGAGCCCGTAAGGCTCGTAGAGCAGGAAGCCGATCACCAGCGCGCCATAGGCCATGAGAGGCAGATGGGCGCGCAGGTCGATCGGCAGGGAAAGGCCAAAGGTGCTCAGGGCATCGCCCAGCGCGTTGTTGATCACGATGGGCGCAAAAAGCACCAGCGCCGCGCCGAAGAACGGTCCGACCACGCTGCCCAGGCCGCCAACAATCACCATGGCAAGGATCTGGATCGACAGATCGAGATGGAATTGGTCCGGTGAGATGGCACGGAGATAGCAGATGGCGAGCACCGAGCCGACCACGCCGCCGATAAATGACGACACCCAGAAGGCCAGTAGCTTGTATCGCAGGGTTGAGACTCCGAGGATCTCGGCGGCGTAATCCTTTTCGCGCACGGCGGCCAGGGCGCGGCCGAAACTGGTGCGGCGGACATTAAGCATGAAAAGGGTAACGGCCGCACAGACCGCCAGCGCGAAATAGTACGTCTCGCGTTCACCGGCCAGCGAGATGCCGAGGAACCGGACCGGCGGGGCCTGCAGGGTGGCCAGGGCGCCACCGGAAATAGCGGGGGTCTGGGCGATGACGAAGTCAACAATCGATTGCATCGCCAGGGTCGCCATGGCGAGGTAGATGCCTTTGACCCGCAAGGCGGCGGCGCCAAATATGATGCCGATGGAAGCGCTGATCAGCCCGCCGGCGCTCATCGCCAGTTCAAGCGGGGCACCGAAGCGCACGAGATGCACCGAGCCATAGGCACCCATCGCCATCACGGCGCCATAACCAAGATGAACCTGACCGGCGCCGCCCATCAGCAGGTTCAGCCCCAGCGCGGCGGAAGACCAGATGAGCCAGGGCAGAAGATACCCGGTGACATAGAGCCGGTCGAAAAGGAAAGGCGCGGCGAGCAGGATGCCCATCACCGTAAGAATGAGGAAGCGGTCGAAACCAAGCGGGAACAGCTGCCGTTCGTCCTGATAGCGCGTGTGGCGGATGCCGGAACGACGGTAGAACATGGGTTACACTCTCTCGATATGCGCTTCGCCGAAAAGGCCATGAGGCTTGACCAGCAGGGTGACCAGAATGATGACGGAAGCCACCACATCGCGCGTGCCGCCACCGACCAGCGGATCGATCAGCCCGGTGGCCAGGCTTTCGGCGACGCCGACAATCACGCCCGCAATCAGCACGCCGCGGATGGAATCGAGGCCGCCGAGAATGGCGATGGCGAGGCCCTTGATCAGAAGCATCGAGAGTGACCAATCCACGCCCTGTGTCGCACCCCAGAGGATGCCGGCGGCGGTGGCGGCCATCGCGGCCATGCCCCATGCGACGGCGATGGCGCGTTCGACGCGGATTCCAACAGACCACGAGGCTGTCTGATCATCCGCCACCGCGCGCATCACCACGCCTTGTCGGGAGCCGAAGAACCAGACCGAGAGCAGGATGAGCACCATCGCAATCAAGCCGCCTGTCAGGGTAGCGCGGTTCAACAGGATGTCCCCGATGAAGAGGGGGGCCTGTGGAATGCCGAGATCCAGTCTCTTCACCGCTGCACCGAAGACGCCCGGCAACAGGCCGCGCAGGAAGATCTCGAGGCCCAGGGTCAGCATGATAATCATCAGCACCGGGTGGCCGATCATCCGCCGCAGGGCCATCCGCTCGATCACCAGGCCGAAGCCGAACATCACCGCCATGGCAATCGGGGCGATGACCAGAACCGGAACGGCCATCAATGTGGCAAGCGCCCACGCGACATAGCCTGCCGTCATGGCGATTGCGCCCTGGGCGAGATTGACAATGCCGGAGGTCTTGTAGATCAGCACCAGACCGAGCGAGATCAGCGAATACATCATTCCGATGAAAATGCCGTTGATCGCCAGTTCGAAGATCAGAATCCAGTCGATCATGACCGCACCTCGCTGATGGTGAGCGTCCGGATGATTTCACCTTTCCCGCCGTTCTCATAGGTGATGATGGCGCGGAACGTGCATTCGCGCGCCAGACCGTAGAGCGCGTCGATCAGGCTCGCATAATGGCTCTCGATCACGTTGCGCCGGAGCTTCCGGGTGCGGGTGATTTCACCGTCATCCGCATCGAAATCTTTGTGAAGATTGACGAATCGGCGAATCTTGAGGCCGTCCGGCTGGATCTCGTTGACATGATCGACCACCGATCCGATCAGGGCCTGCACCTCTGCCTTCTGGGAGAGGTCGGCATAGGATGTGTAGGAGACCGCCCGTTCCTCCGCCCAGTGACCCACAGCGTCGAAATCAATGCAGATGATGGCTGTCAGCCGGTCCCGCCCGGCGCCGAACACGGCGACATTGCGGATGTACTGGCTGAATTTCAGGCGGTTCTCGATGAAGTTGGGAATGTAGCGCTCGCCCGCCGCCGTGCGGACCACCTCGCTGACGCGGCCGAGCACGACCAGATCGCCATCCGGCTCGATCCTGCCGGCATCGCCGGTATGCAGCCAGCCATCGACCAGTGACTTCGCCGTGCTTTCCGGGTCGTCGAAATAGCCGGTGAAGACCGAGGGTGACCGGACGAGGATTTCGCCATCCTCGTTCAGCTTGACCTCGACACCCTGCATCGGCCGGCCCACCGTATGCAGCTTCACATCGCCTTCCCGCTGGGCGGCGGTCAGCGCACAGGTCTAGGTCTGGCCGTAGAACTGCTTGAGCCTGACGCCGAGCGCTCGGAAGAAAATGAATGTATCCTCACCCAGCGCCTCGCCTCCGGTATAGGCGCGGTCGCATCGCGCAAGGCCGATCCAGTCTCGCAGCGGGGCGCGGATGACGATATCGCCGATCCAGTCGATCAGCCGTTCCGCCAGGTTCGGGCTGTGACCAGCGAGGCGCTTCTTTTCCAGCGCCACGGCGCGGGGCATGAAAATGTCGAACAGCTTCCGCTTGAATGGGGTCGAATCCTGCATCCCGACCTGGATCCGCGTCAGCATCTGGTCCCAGGCGCGCGGCGCGGCGAGGTAGAATGTCGGGGAGGCCTGCCTGAGGTCATGCAGCACGGTCTCCTGCCGCTCGGGAATGTTGGTGATGCAGGCCATGACAACGGCGGCCGAGACGATGAAGGCAAAATCTCCAACCCAGGCCATCGGGAGATAGGCGAATAGCTCGTCATGACGCTGGAAATAGCCGCTGGCTGCGGCATTCAGCACCCCCCGGGTCGCGTTCTGGTGCGTCAGTGGAATGCCCTTTGGCACGCCCGTGGTGCCCGATGAATGCAGCAGCACCGCGTAATCGCCCGGCTGGGCGGCGTTCAGCAGCCGCCCGATCAGATCGGGTTCCGCCGCGAGGCGCTTCCGGCCGGTCTCGATGAGCATGTCGAGCGAAACCAGCCCGTTGCCTGGATAGCCGCGCAGGCCGCGATCGTCATCAAAGGCGATGACCTCGGGACGACCCGTGGCCTCATGCAGTTCGATCAGCTTGTCGACCTGCTCCTGATCCTCGGCGATCGCGACCTTTGGCGCGCCGTGACGGGTTGCGGCGATCAGCTCCTCCAGCGGCACATCGGGATAGGCCGGGGAAGGGATCGCGCGCAGCATCATCGCTGCGAACATCGAGTAATAGAGCCGCGGGCGGTTGTCGCCGATCAGCGTCATCACGTCGCCAGGCCCGAGGCCGATGCTCTCCAGCCCGGCGGCGATGGCCATCGTCTCGTCCAGCACTTCGGCCCAACTCTGCTCCTGCCATATGCCGTAGCGGCGCTCGCGGAAGGCGATGCGGCTGCCATAGGTCACGGCATTGCGATGCAGGGCGGCAATCAGTGTTGCGGGTTCGCCATCGGGTGCCTTGGCCCAGGGGAGGGAAGCGAAGCTCATGCCGTCGCTCCTCCCGCAGGGCCCGCGCCGGCTTCGTTCATGCCAACCCGGCGGGCCGCGCGCTCGCCGAGATAGGCCTTGATCACCGCCGGCTCGGCAATCGCCTCGCGTGGCGGGCCCTGCGCGATGATCTCACCATTGCACAGAACCACCGCCCGGTCGCAGATGGCGGTCACGACGTCCATGTGATGCTCGATGATCAGGATGGTGACGCCCCGCTCCTCGCGGGCATCCAGGATGAATCGGGCGATGTATTCCTTTTCCTCCTGGTTCATTCCAGCCATCGGCTCGTCCAGAATGAGGAAGCGGGGCTCGGAAACCAGTGCCCGCGCCAGTTCCACGCGTTTCTGCAATCCGAGCGGGATCACCTCGACCGGTTCCTCGCGGATATCCTGCAACTGCATGAACTCGATGACATCTTCGACAATCCGCCGCTGGGCGATTTCCTCGCGCTGCGCCCACCACCAGTAAAACAGTGTTCCGAGGGCGCTCGGGTGCATGTGGATGTGCCGGCCGATCAGGATATTGTCGAGCACGGTCATGCCCTTGAACAGGGCAAGATTCTGGAAGGTGCGGGCGACGCCGCGGCGGGCGATGCGGTCCGGCTTCATGCCGGTAATGTCATCGCCGAACAACCGCACCCGCCCGGCATTGGGCCGGTAGAAGCCGGTGGCGACATTGACCGTGGTGGTCTTGCCGGAACCGTTGGGGCCGACCAGACCGAAAATCTCGCCAGGCTGCACACCGAAGGAAACGCCCTTGAGTGCCTTCAGGCCACCAAATGACAGTTCCAACCCATCACAAGCCAGGACCGGCACCTGATCACCCTGCATCCCGGCCTCCTTCAGGGCTCTTCGAACCAGGCGGGCCTGCCGCCGGTCCAGGTGTCGCCCCAGATTTGGGCACCGCCGGCGACGTGAAGTATCTCCCCCGTCACATAACCGGCCGCCGGGCCGCCCAGCCAGGCACAGGCCTCCGCAATTTCCCAGGCGGTGCCGACCCGCATCATCGGGTTTGTTCGGGCATAGGTTGCGACCTGTTCCGGCTTGTAGACCCGCCAGCCCGTTGTTTCGATCGCTCCGGGGGCGATGCAGTTGATCCGGATGCCCAGGGGGGCCCATTCAACCGCCAGAGTCTGGGACAGGGCGATGACCCCGGCCCGGGCCGCCACCGTGTGCGCGACTCCATGCAGGCCGCGCGTGACCACGACAATGTTGACGATGCTGCCAGGGCGCTGGCTGTCACGCCAGCCGCGCGCTGCGCGCTGCATCATGAAGAATGTGCCGTTGAGGTTGGCGTTGACGACAGCATTCCAGCCGCGCGGGCTCATATCGAGAGCGGCCTGCGGGAACTGACCACCGGCGCTGTTGACAAGAATATCAATGCCGCCCTCGGCTTCCAGCCGGCTGAAGAACCCATCGACCGCCTCGACCTCGCGAATATCAACCGCATGGCCCGAAACATCGAGGCCTGCCTCGCGCATCACCGCGACGGCCCGGTCCAGCTTGGCCTGATCGCGGCCGCTGAGCACGACCCGCGCGCCGAGTCGCCCAAGCAGCCATCCTATGGCACGGCCAATGCCGCCGGCGCCTCCGGAAACGAGCACCGTGCGGCCGCCAAAGCTCCCTGGCGCATAGATCGTCGTCCGCGTTGCGAGCGTGGCATCATCCTCGCCGAAGAGAGGCGGTTCAGCCATGCCGCTTGATGTCCTTCAGCAATTCGCCGGCGATGATCATCTTGCGCACTTCGGTGGTGCCGGCGCCGATTTCCAGGAGCTTGATGGAACGATAGAGCCGGTTGATCTCCGACTCCCAGATATAGCCCGAGCCGCCATGGATCTGCATCGCCTTGTCGAGCACGCGGTGGCATGAATCCGCAGCGTACATCACCGAGGCCGCCGTCAGGGCATGAATATCGCCCCGGCCACCACCGCCGATTTCCAGCGGCGCCGATTCCGCCAGCACGCGGTAGACGAAGGTGCGCTGGGTTTCGACCTCGACATAAATGTCGGCCAGCATGGATTGCACCATCTGGAACATGCCGATCGGCTTGCCGAATTGCCGGCGAGCCTGGGCGTATTCGACGCACAGATCGAGCGCGCGCTCGGAAATACCAAGGCACAAGGCCGCCACGATGGCGCGTTCGAGGTCCAGCCCGCTCATCACCACCGACACGCCGGCATTCTCGGCACCAACCAGGTTTTCTGCAGGAACACGGCATTCATCGAAGACAAGCTCGCCGGTGGGCGAGCCGCGATAGCCCATCTTCTCAAGCTTCTGGGCAACGTGGAAACCGGGGAAATCCTTCTCGACGATGAAAGCGGAGACGCCATGCGCGCCGCGCTCCCGATCCGTCTTGGCATAGACCAGAAGAACATCCGCCACCGGCCCGTTCGTGATGTAGATCTTGCGACCGTTGAGAACGTAATGATCGCCTTCGCGGCGAGCGGTGGTTGCCATGGAGCCGAGCGCATCCGAACCGGCGCCGGGTTCGGTCAGACCCAGCGCGCCGACCAGCGCGCCCGAGCACAGGCCGGGCAGGTATTTGCGGCGCTGCGCCTCGTTGCCATTCCGGTAGATGTTGTTCGCGCAGAGATTGTCATGCGCCACCACCGACAGCGCCATCGCGTGGTTCCAGCGGGCGAAGGCCTGCGCAACCAGCCCGGCCGATACAAGGTCCATACCCGCCCCGCCATAATCCTGCGGGATGGCGACGCCTAGAAAGCCGTTTTCGCCGATCTTGCGGAAGGCTTCCGCCGGCCAGTACTCCTCGTTGTCCATTTTCGGCGCGAGGCCATAAAGTTCCCGGCGAGCAAAATCATCAGCCAGGCCCAGCGTGGCGCGTTGGTCGAGATCCAAATCGAAAGCATGCCCGTTGTGACCGAGCCTTGCGTCCATGGTCGTGTTCCTCGCTTTAGGTCCGGCTTCGATCCAGAACTGTTATTGAATTCACATCATCAAAGCCATTCCGGCCTGTCAATGCGAATTGCTCAGAGAACCGTGGTCAAAATCGAGAAAATTCAGCTCGCTGCGGCGCAGCAGGGGATCTGGTTGACAGCCTTCTGAATGAAATTCATTTATTTGTGGATTATGGAGGATGCCGTGACGGACGATGTGCGGACACAAAGACGCGGAGCGGCGCTGGAAATCACGATCCATCGCGAGGAACGGCGGAATGCGCTCAATGAAAGGGTGGCGACCGGCCTGATCTCGGCCCTCGACCAGGCTGAGGCGGATACGGAGATTCGCGCCGTCATTCTGACCGGCGCCGGAACCAGGGCCTTCTGTGCCGGTGGAGATCTCCAGCCTGCTGCTGATGGTTCGCCCTTCACGCTCGATGTCGCCGATCCGCGCCATTATGTCGCGCGGCTGCTACGCCGGATGGATGCCTGCCGCCTGCCGCTGGTCGCGCGCGTGAACGGGCATGCGCTGGGCGGAGGGCTCGGGCTCGTTTGCGCCTGCGATCTCGTCGTGGCGGATGAGGCGGCGATGCTGGGCACGACCGAGGTTCGTGTCGGCCTCTTCCCGATGATGATCCTGCCTTATCTCCTCCGGGTCATGCCGCATCGGCTGATGATGGAATTGTGCCTGACCGGCGAGTTGATCCGGGCGGGGGACGAGATGGCCCGGCCCATCGTCAATTATGCAGTGCCGGCGGCGGAGCTTGATGCAAAGCTAGATTGGTTGATTGATCGGGTGGTCGGAAAATCGCCGACCGGGATCCGGCTCGGCAAGCAGGCGCTGGCTCGGATCCGTGAAATGCCCGCCGATCACGCGCTGGAATACGCGCAGTTCATGCTCGCCACACTGGCGCGGACGCAGGATTCAAAGGAGGGTTTTGCCGCCTTCATCGAGAAGCGCCCGCCACACTGGACGGGGCAGTGAACGCATGGTCCCGGCCGAGGCGCGCACGATCCGGATTGGCTGCGGAGCCGGCTTCTGGGGTGACAGCCCGGATGGTCCGCGCCAATTGGTCGAGGACGGTGAAATCGATTATCTCGTGCTGGATTATCTCGCCGAGATCACCATGTCGATTTTGGCGCGGATGCGCGCCAAGGCCCCAGATCAGGGCTATGCCACCGATTTCGTGACGCATGTCATGGCGCCGCTGGCGCGACGGATCGGCGAGAAGCGCATCCGCGTGGTAGCCAATGCCGGGGGAGTCAATCCGCTGGCGTGCCAGGATGCGCTTGCCCGGGCCTGCGAGGTGGCTGGCGTGCCGCTGAAGATCGCGGTGGTGCTGGGCGATGACCTGACCGACCGCGCGACAAGCCTGGCAGGGGCCGGCCTGCGCGAAATGTTCACGGGTGCCCCATTTCCCTCCCGGGTCAGCAGCGCCAATGCCTATCTCGGTGCGTTCCCGATCGCCGCCGCCCTGGCAACCGGCGCGGATGTCGTGATTACCGGGCGATGCGTTGATTCCGCACTGGTTCTCGGGCCGTTGATTCATGAATTCGGCTGGTCTGAAACCGATTTCGACCAACTCTCTGCCGGCAGCCTGGCGGGGCATATTCTCGAATGCGGTGCCCAGGCAACCGGCGGCATCACCACGGACTGGCGCGCGGTCGAGGCGGGCTGGGCCGACATGGCGGTCCCAATCGCGGAGTGCGCCTCCGCTGGATCGTTCCTTGTCAGCCGCGCGCCCGGGCATGGTGGCCGGGTGACGCCGGAAACCGTCGCTGAGCAGATCGTTTACGAGGTAGGCGACCCCGGTGCCTATCTCCTGCCGGATGTCATCTGTGACTGGCGCGCGGTTCGGCTCGAGGCTGCGGGGCCGGATTTCGTGCGGGTCAGCGGGGCGCGCGGCACGGCGCCGACGGACCAATACAAGGTGAGCGTGACCTATGCCGATGGCTGGCGGATTTTCACCACCATGATGATTGTCGGGCCGGAGGCGGCGCTGCGCGCCGAGCGGGTGGGGGAGGCGATTTTTGCCCGGGCGGGGCGGCTGATAACCGCGGCGGGCTTGCCGGCATTTGCCGAGACATCGGTGGAGATTCTCGGCGCCGAAACAAGCTACGGTGGTCGGGCTCGCGCACGGAATACCCGCGAGGTGGTGCTGAAGCTGGCGGCCCGCCATGCCAACCGCGAGGCGCTGGAGATTTTTGCGCGGGAAGTTTTCCCGGCGGCCACCGCGATGGCGCAAAGCCTCACCGGGTTTGCCGGTGGCCGGCCCACGCCGCAGCCGGTGATTCGGCTGTTTTCTTGCCTGATCGACAAGGACGAACTCACCATTCATATCCGAACGCCGGATGGCGGCGATCAGGTGGTGCCGGTCCCGCGGTTCGGGGCCGCGCCGCCGGTCCATGCCGCGCCGCCCGCGCCTCGGGGGGCGCTGCCGGGCGTCAACGCCATGGTCCCGTTGATCGCGCTGGCGCATGGGCGCAGCGGCGACAAGGGCGACATCGCCAATATCGGAATTATGGCCCGAAAACCGGAATTCTGGCCGATCCTTCATGCGGAACTGACCGCTGAGCGGGTGCGGGAAACGCTGGCGCATTATGTACGCGGCGCCGTCGAGCGGTTCGAATGGCCCGGGCTGTTGGGGTTCAACTTCGTGCTGCATGAAGCCCTGGGCGGTGGTGGCATCGCCTCGCTGCGGCATGATCCGCAAGGCAAGGCGCTGGCCCAGGTTCTGATGGATATCCCGATCGCCGTGCCAGAAGGCTGGTGCGCGCCCGGCGGATTGCTGCCCGGCAGGGCAATTCCAGCCGAGAAGGGGGAGGCCACCACATCATGAACAACCCGGCCTTTTCGAAAGTCTTGATCGCCAATCGCGGCGAGATTGCCTGCCGGGTGATCCGAACGCTGGATGCGATGGGCATCGCTTCGGCGGCGGTTCATCATCCGGCGGAAGCGGCGGCCCGGCATGTCCGGATGGCCGGCGAGGCAGTGGCGATCCATGGCGACACCCCGGTTGCTGCCTATCTCGACGGGGCGCAAATCATTGCCGCAGCCAAAGCCACGGGTGCAGAGGCGATTCATCCAGGCTATGGCTTTCTGTCTGAAAATGCGGGTTTCGCGCGGGCTGTCATCGAGGCCGGGTTGACTTTCATCGGTCCGGACCACGCGACCATCGCGCTGATGGGCGACAAGATTTCTGCCCGCACCTTCGCCGCCGCGCATGGCGTGCCGGTGGCGCCTTCGGTCTTGCCGACGGAGGATCTCGCGGATTTCACGGCCCGGGCGGGGAAGATCGGTTTTCCGCTGCTCATCAAGGCGGCGGCGGGTGGTGGCGGCAAGGGCATGATCATTGTCCGCCATGCGGATGAGCTTCAGGCCGCGGCGACGCGGGCTGCCAGTGAGGCGCTGCGCTATTTCCGGGATGGCCGGATTTATGCGGAGACTTATGTTGTCACCCCGCGCCATATCGAGGTGCAGGTGCTGGGCGATGGCGAGGGCGGCGTGATCCACCTCCATGAGCGCGAATGCTCGGTGCAGCGCCGTTTCCAGAAGATCATCGAGGAAGCGCCGGCACCTGACCTTCCGCCATCCCTGCGGGAGGAGATTTGCGCCGCTGCGTTGCGCATTGCCATGGCGGCGCGCTATCGCAATGCCGGCACGGTGGAGTTCATCGTGGGCGCGGATGGCCGGTTCTTTTTCCTGGAGATGAATACCCGGCTGCAGGTCGAGCATCCGGTGACCGAGATGATCACCGGGATCGATCTCGTCCGGGCGCAGATCGAGATTGCGGCCGGTGCCGCTCTGCCGGCGGCCCTGCCGGCCCCGCGCATTTCCGGCCATGCCATCGAATGCCGGATCTGCGCGGAAGACCCGGCCCGGGACTTCCTGCCGGAATCGGGGCGGATCGGCCGGCTCGCTTTCCCGACCGCGCCCTGGCTGCGATTCGAGCATGGCCTGACCGAGGGGCAGGCGATCACCGCGGATTTCGACCCGATGCTGGCCAAGCTGGTGTCGCATGGGCCAGACCGCGAGACGGCGATCAACCGCATGATCGAGGCCTTGAAGCAACTCACCCTGCTTGGGGTGACCACCAATATCGATTATCTGATCCGCGTGCTGGATCACCCCGCTTTCCGGGCCGGAGATCTTCATACCGGCTTTGTCAGCGCGCATGGCCCGGCCCTGACCTTGCCGCCAACGGGCCGGCAGGCACGGGACCATGCCGCCATTCTCGCCGCGCTGGGATGCCGGGAATTCGCCGACCTCGTCTTCGCCACGCCCGAGCCCTATGCCAGCATGGGCTTCTGGAGGAATTGACGCGATGCCCTTTACGCTCCTCCTCGATGGCGAGCCCTGCGAGATCGAGATCCTGGCCCGGCAGCCGCGGCTTCTGCTGGCGGTCAATGGCCGGACCTATCTGGTCGAGCCCAAGGCGGGCGATGGCATGGTGCGGATCGATGGCGAAACGGTTGCCTTTGCCCGCGCCGAGATCGGCGAGACGCAGTTCTTGCGGATTGCCGGGCGCTGATGCCGCGCGGCCTCCTGCCTGGCGCGTAATTCCGCCACCAGTCGTCGGTTATGGGCGTCATGCCGGCGGAAGGCCTCGCTGGAAACGCTGATCGTCGATTGCAGGCGAACCATCGTCATTCCCCTTCGAGGCTGACCAGCAGCGCCAGCACGGCATCCTTGTCGAAGCTGCCGCCCTCCTCCGCCAGCAGCGTGGCGATCACGCCATCCCGCGGCGCGTTCAGGGCCATCTGCAGCTTCATGCTTTCGATGGTGATCACGGCTTCCCCCCGCACCACCGCTTCCCCCGCCTGCTTGTGGACCCGGATGACGAGCCCCGGCATCGGCGCCTTCACGGCATTGACAC
>NZ_JBJTDY010000100.1:0-13264 GCF_046092605.1 Rhabdaerophilum sp.
CGCGCCACCCGCCCGTCGACCCGGGGCGCCCGGGCTTTTCCCCCCCCCCCCGCGCGACACCCCACCCACCCCCGGGCCCGCCCGCGCGCGCCCGGCCGGGTCTTTCATCGCGGGATCGGCGAGCAAGGCGCGTCCCAGCGCATTGAGGAGGTTCGTTCGGCCTTCAAGGCCCTCCAGCGGATTTTCGGGCCCGACCTGAAACCCCGCCGCGAGTTGTTCAACCGAAAGACCCGCAAGCCGCGTCGCATCGGCGCGAAGGGGCTCCGCGGGATCATCCGAAAAGGCGCCGGCGGCCATCATATCGAAGCTTGCAAGCGCGAGGCCTTCCGAGCGGCCGATCGCGATACCGGTACGTGGATCGCGGTAACCCCAAGCGGCACCCCCACCGGCATCGAGCCGCACCGAGACGATCACGAGATCGAAGGCCGCGCGGGCGCGCTCGGCGGGGCTCGGCCATCGTGTTTCCGCATCGAGTTCCGCCCAGCGATCCCGCCCGCCATGCAAGAAATGCCGCCAGCGCGCGTGAAAGGGCACATCGAGCGTTGGATAGGCCTGCCGCGTCACCTCCGCCACGAGGCCCGCCACCGCCGGCAGGCGTGCCAGATCGACCCGGAAATGGGCGAGCTCATCGGCCTTGGCAAGGGCAAGGATCTGGTGTGCTTTTGTCCGAACGGCGGAGGCGCTGAGCAGCGCGGCGGCCTCAGAATTTTTCGAGGTCACGGCCAACCACCCGTTCCAGCTGTTCACGGTCCGGTGCGCCATCCGGCGCGTAGTAGCCGGCGGCCTTCTTCGCTTCCATCTCGACATTGGCGTCATCGGGGATGAGCCCGTCCGGAATCGGCACCCGCTCACCGATGGAAATGCCGGAATTCGTCAGCGCATCGAACTTCATGTTCGACATCGAGATGAACCGCTCGATATGCGAGATGCCCAGCCAGTGCAGCACATCCGGCATCAATTGCTGGAAGCGCGCATCCTGCACGCCGGCCACGCATTCCGTTCGCTCGAAATAGGTCGCAGCCTGGTCGCCGCCTTCCTGCCGCTTGCGGGCGTTGTAGACGAGGAATTTCGTCACCTCGCCCAGGGCCCGGCCTTCCTTGCGATTATAGACGATGAGCCCCACGCCCCTGTTCTGCGCGGCGCGCACGCATTCCTCGATGCCGTGGATGAGATAGGGCCGGCAGGTGCAGATATCAGACCCGAACACATCCGAGCCGTTGCATTCGTCATGCACGCGGCAGGTGATGCGCGTTCGCGGCTTCGCGAGAGAGGACACATCGCCCATGACATAGGCCGTGATGTTGCCGATGGGCGGCAGGAACACCTGCATGTCCGGTCTTGTCACGAGTTCCGGATACATGCCGCCGGTTTCCTCGAAGAGCGTGCGGCGCAGGGCCTTCTCGGTGGTGCCGAAGCGCTCGGCAATGCCTGGCAGCCACCAGACCGGATCGATGGCGATCTTGGTGACGGCGATATCGCCCTTCTCCTTCAGAATCTCGCCATCGGGTTTGAGTTCGCCCTTCGCCATGGCCTCGCGGATTTCCGGCAGGTGCAGGCGCGCCTTGGTGATGGCGATGGTGGGGCGCAGGTCGAGCCCCTCGGCCATCTCGCGGGCGTAACATTCGGTGACGCGATGGCCGAACGGATCGAGCGAGACGATCCGACCCGGCTCGCCCCATTGCGGATAAGGGCCAATATTCGCCACCGGCTCGGTGTTGGTGAAATCAGCCCGGGCTTGGGCGTTGAGCGCGCCGGATGACACCGCAAGCGCCCGGTAGAGCGAATAGGTGCCGCCATGCGCGCCGATGACATTGCGATCCTGCGGGCGGGACACCGTGCCGATGACGGGCCCGCGCTTCGCGGGGTCTGGCGAGCCCCATTGGATGGGGTGGCGGTTGCTCGCCGCACCCGGCTCGGGATGCGAGGTGATACGGATATGGCCCTTGCGATTGCCTGTCATGCCGTTGCCTGGTTCATGTCCATCGAAACGTTCCATGTTGCCCGGGCGGCGTCAACGCGAAGCCGCCCCGGCCTCCTGTGCCGCTCCATCACAGGAAAGATGTTCCCTTGTTGCCCGGCATCATGCCGAGATGATCGAGAAGGCTTGCGGCGATATCCGCGAGGCTTTGGCGGACCCCCATCGAGCCCGTCCCGATGCCCGGCCCGAAGGCGAGGATCGGCACCCGCTCGCGCGTGTGGTCGGTGCCCCGCCAGGTCGGATCGTTGCCGTGGTCGGCGGTGATGATCACGAGATCACCGGGCCTGAGCCGGGCCGTGATCTCGGGAATCCGCCGGTCGAAGGCTTCAAGCGCGGCGGCATAGCCCGGCACATCGCGCCGATGGCCGTATTCCACATCGAAATCGATGAGGTTTGCGAAAACGAGCCCGCCTTCGGGCAGGCGCTCGAAAGCGGAAAGGGCCGCATCGAGCAGGCCAGCGTTCCCCGCCGCCTTGATCTCCTCGCCCGTGCCGCGATGCGCGAAGATGTCGCCGATCTTGCCGATGGTGATGACCTTGCGGTTCGCTTCTGTCAGTCGGTCGAGGATGGTCGGTTGGGCCGGCTCGATCGCCCAGTCCTTGCGGTTGGCCGTGCGCCGGAACGCGCCGCGCTTCTCGCCGACGAAAGGCCGGGCGATCACGCGGCCGATCGCGAGGGAGCGCGTGAGTTCGCGCATCACCGCGCAGATCTCGTAGAGCCGCGCGAGCCCGAACATCGTCTCATGCGCCGCGATCTGGAGCACGGAATCGGCGGAGGTGTAGAGGATCGGCTTGCCGCTGGCGCCATGCTCCTCCCCGAATTCCTCGATGATCTCCGTGCCCGAGGCGTGCCTGTTGCCGAGAATTCCAGGAAGGCCCGTTTTCGCGAGGAATTCCGCGATCATCTCCGGCGGGAAACAGGGCTCGGTGTGCGGGAAATATCCCCATTCGAAATCCACCGGGAAACCGGCGATTTCCCAATGTCCGGAGGGTGTATCCTTGCCGTTGGAGGTCTCGGTTCCCGCGCCATGGAGGCCCATGGTCGGTTGTGCATCGAGCCCCGGCGCGATGAGCCCCGAGGCGAGGCGGATCGCCTCGCCGAGCCCCAGAGCCACCATGTTGGGCAGAAGCAATGGCCCCGATCGCAGGCCCGGCCGGTCGCCTTTTCCGGCGGCGCAGGCCAGCGCGACATGGCCAACCGTGTTCGAACCCTCGTCATCGTAGCGCGCGGCATCCGGCGCACCGCCGATGCCCACGGAATCGAGCACGATAAGCATCGCGCGACTCATGTCAGCACCATATTCATGCCGAATCCGTGATGCGTTCGGCGATGAGCGGGAAATCGGGGGCAGCTGCTTCGCCGATCGAATAGGCGGCGCGGATGGTGCGCCGGGCCGCCTCGAATTCAGCATCGGAACGCGCATGCACCAGGGCGAGGGGTGTATCGCTCTCAACCCTCGCGCCAAGTCCGGCGAGGTCCGTCAGGCCGACGGCATGGTCGATCGAATCCTCTGCGCGAGTCCGTCCGCCGCCCATCGCCACGACCGAGAGGCCAATCGCGCGCGTGTCGATGGCCCCGATCAGCCCGGCCTTTCCAGCCAGCACGGGCCGGATGAGGGGGGCGGAGGGAAGGCGGGTCGCGGGCTTTTCCATCAGGTCGGATGGTCCGCCGAGAGCCGCGACCATCTTGCCGAACACTTCGGCCGCGCGCCCGCTTTCAATGGCCGCGGCGATCTTCCCGCGTCCCTCCCCAGGGCTCGCCGCCAGGCCACCGATGGCGAGCATCTCCCCGCCCAGCGCGATGGTCACGTCGAGCAGGCGACGGTCCTTCCGCGTGCCCACGAGGTTCTGAACCGCGTTCATCACCTCCACCGCATTGCCGGCCGCAGGCGCGAGCGGCTGGTTCATGTCCGTGATGAGCGCGGTGGTTCTGAGCCCCGCGCCATTGGCGACCGCGACGATGCTCTCGGCCAGGGCGCGCGAAGCCTCGCGCGAGGCCATGAAGGCGCCGGAGCCGGTCTTCACATCCATCACGAGGCCCTCAAGGCCTGCCGCGAGCTTCTTCGAGAGGATGGAAGCCGTGATGAGCGGGATGGATTCCACCGTGGCCGTCACATCGCGGATGGCATAGAGGCGCTTGTCGGCGGGTGCGAGATCCTCGGTCTGGCCGATGATCGCGGCGCCGATCTCACGCACGACCTTGCGCAGGTTCGCCGGGTCGGGCCGGGTCGAATAGCCGGGAATGGCCTCGAGCTTGTCGAGCGTGCCGCCGGTATGCCCCAGACCGCGGCCCGAGATCATCGGCACGAAGCCGCCGCAGGCCGCAACCGCCGGCGCGAGAATGAGGCTCACGAGATCACCGACGCCGCCGGTCGAATGCTTGTCGAGCACCGGGCCGGGCAAGGCGAGGTCATTCCAGTTCATCACGGAGCCGGAGCGGGTCATCGCACGGGTCAGCGCCACGGCTTCGGCGCGGCTCATGCCATTGAGGAACACCGCCATGGCGAAGGCCGCCGCCTGCATGCCCGTGACGCGCCCATCGACGAGCCCCGCGATGAGAAAGCCGATCTCGGCCTCCTCCAAGGCGCGTCCGTCGCGCTTCTTCCGGATGATTTCCTGCGGGAGATCCATCTCAATAAGCCTTGTTGCTGGTGGGACTGGTCGAGCCCGCAATGACGCCCGCGAGCGCGTCATGCAGGCCCGAGGCGCCGAAGCGGAAGGTTTCCGGCGCGGTCCAGCCCGGGCCCATCATGTCGTCGGCGAGAGCGAGATAGGCCGCCGCATCGGCGAAGCTGCGGATGCCGCCGGAGGGCTTCAGACCCACGGATCGCGGCACGGCGAGAATGGCCCCGAGCATCGCGCGCGCGGCGTCGAGGCTCGCGCCGGTCCCGGCCTTGCCGGTCGAGGTCTTGATGAAATGCGCGCCGCAGCGGATGGCGAGATCCGCCGCGCGGCGGATGGACGCGGCATCAGGGTAGCTGCCACTTTCGAGGATGACCTTCAACCGGCGATCCGCCGGAAGGGCGGCCCGCACGCCGCGCATCATCGCGCCGGCTGTTTCCTCGTCGCCCGAAAGGAAGGCGCGCCAGGGCATCACGAGGTCGATCTCGTCGGCCCCGGCTTCGAGCGCCGCCTGCATCGTCGCGAGCACATCCGCCAGGGTTTCCTCGCCGGAGGGGAAATTCACCACGGTCGCGATGCGGATGCCCGTGCCCTCCAGCGCGGCCCTGGCCTCAGCCACGTGACGCGGCCAGACGCAGACCGCCGCGACAGCGGGAATGCCCGCCGCGCCCTTCGCCTTGGCGCAAAGCTTCGCGACATCCGCCTCGCTCGCATGGTCCCCCAACTCGGTGAGGTCGAGCAGCGCGATGGCACGCCGGGCGAGCGCGATCTCGGCTTCGGTGCTCATGGGCCGGCCTCCAGCAAGCCGGTGATCATGCGGATCATCGCGGCGCTGCCCTTGGCGGCCACCGTCTTCGTGTCATGATGCGAGATCTCCGCACCCTGAAAGCCGGCGGCGAGGTTCGTGACCATCGAGAGCGCCGCGACGCGCAGGCCGAGACGGCGCGCGAGGATCACTTCCGGCACGGTGGACATGCCGACGAGATCCGCACCGAGAATCTTCATCGCGCGGATCTCGGCCGGGCTCTCGAAAGTGGGGCCGGAAAACCAGAAATAGACGCCTTCATGGTGCGGAATGCCCTCGCGCGCCGCCACATCGCGCAGTTTCGCGCGCAGGGCAGGATCATAGGCGTCGCGCATGTCGACAAAGCGCGCATCGCCCGGCTCGCCGATGAGCGGGTTGCGGCCGGACCAGTTCACGTAATCCGAATGCACGACAATGGAGGTTGGCCCGACCTCGCTCCGGAGCGAGCCGGCGGCGTTGGTGAGGATCAGCGTCGAAGCGCCGAGCGCTTTCAATGTCTCCAAAGCCGGGCGCATCGCGGCGGAATGGCCGTGCTCGTAATAGTGCTCGCGGCCCGAAAAGACCACAACGCGACTCCCGCCGAGCTGGCCGATGATCAGCCGGCCCTGATGGCCGGAGACCCCGCCCCTGGGAAAGCCGGGAAGTTCCTCATAGGGAACCGAAACAGCCCCCGCGACCTGCTCGCCCAGTTGCCCCAGGCCGGAGCCCAGCACGATGCCCGCTTCCACAGGGTGTTCACCGGCCGCGCGATGGATGATCGACAAGGCTTCCATGGTCAGGTTCCGCTGCCGAGATTCTCGGGCCCGAAGGAATAGGGCAGGAGGGCGGAGAGCGTGAAGCTCGCGCGGATGCCATCGGGCCCCGCGATGTGGATCGGGCATTCCGGCCCGGCGAATTCGCGGATGCGCTGGCGGCAGGCACCGCAGGGCGTGCAGAGCCCTTCGCCCGCGCCGACCACCACGAGTTCGGCGATGCGCCGCGAGCCGCCGGCGATCATCGCGGAAATCGCGCCGGCTTCGGCGCAGGTTCCCGCAGGATAGGCGGCATTCTCGACATTCGGCGCGGCGTAGATCCGGCCATCCTCGCTCAGGATGGCGGCTCCCACCGAAAAACGCGAATAGGGCGCATAGGCGCGCGCGAAGGCGAGCTTCGCCGCATCGAACAGCTTCTGCAGCGCGGAATCCGCCAACTCGGCATGGGGCATGTTCACCGCTCCTTCACATAAGGCACGCCACTGGCTTTCGGCGGAATGGCACGACCGACAAAGCCCGCCAGCAGGATGACCGTCAACACATAGGGCAGGGCCTGGATCGCCTGGACCGGCACCTCGCCGATGCCGGGCAGCACCACGCCCTGTAGGCGGATCGCCGCTGCGTCGAGCAGCCCGAAGAGCAGGCAGGCCCAGAGCGCCGCGACCGGGCGCCATTTCGCGAAGATCAGGGCCGCCAGTGCGATGAAGCCCTTCCCGGCGGTCATGTGCGGCAGGAAGCCCGCAGCCTGCGCCACCGACATGTAGGCGCCGCCGATGCCGCAGAGCAAACCGCAGGCCAGCACCGCCGAATAGCGCAAGCGCGTGACGGAAATCCCGGCCGTATCAACGGCCGCGGGGTTCTCACCCACCGCGCGGATGCGCAAGCCCCAGCGCGTGCGATAAAGCAAGAACCAGGTAAGCGGTACGGCGAGGAACGCGAGATAGACCGGCAAGGCATGGCCCGAGACCACCTCGGCATAGAACGGCCCGAGGATGGGCACGGATTCGAGGGTGGCTGCGAAGGGCAGCTGGATCTCGTTCAGGCGCGCCGCCCCTTCGAGAGAGGGCGTGCGCCCGCCCTGCTTGTACCAGGCATGCCCGAGAAGCGCCGTCAGGCCGGCCACCAGCACGTTGATCGCGACACCCGTGACGATCTGGTTGCCGCGCTGGGTGATGCAGGCGAAGCCATGCACGAGCGAGAGCATCAGGGACACCGCGATGCCCGCCATCAGACCCAGCAGGGCGGAGCCGGTTGCAAGCGCGGTCGTCGCCGAGGCGAAGGCCGCGCCGAGGAGCTTGCCCTCAAGCCCGATATCGACCACGCCCGCTTTCTCCGAATAGAGCCCGGCGAGGCAGGCGCAGAGCAGCGGAACGGCAAGCCGCGTGCCGGAATCGAGAATGCCGAGGGCGAGAAGATAGGTTTCCATCACGCCTTCGCCCTTCTCGCGAGAAGCTTCGCCACCCACGGCTTCAGCATGAATTCCAGTGCGCCCGCGAAGAGGATCACCAGCCCCTGGATCACCACGATCATGTCGCGCGAGATGTTCGGCTTGTCGAAGGCGAGTTCCGTGCCGCCCTGGTAGAGCACGCCGAAGAGCAGTGCCGCGAACACGATGCCGCCGGGATGCCCCCGCCCCATCAGCGCCACGGCGATCCCCACGAAGCCATAACCGGCCGTGAAGGCCAGCACCAGCCGATGCTGCACGCCGAGAATCTCGTTCACCGCCATCATCCCCGCCAGCGCGCCGGAAATCGCCATGGCGAGGATGGTGATGCGCTCCGGCGAGATGCCGGCATAGCGCGCGGCGGTCGGGTTCGCGCCCACGGTCCGGATCGCATAGCCCAGGCGCGAGCGGTAGATCAGCAGCCACACCGCCACCGCGGAAGCCAAAGCGAGCACGAAGGAGAGGTTCAGCGGCGATTTCGGCAGTTTCACCCCGAGGCTCGCGGCAATCCCGTGCAGGAAGGGCAATTTGCCTCCCTCTCCGAAAACCCGCGAGGAGGGTTCCATCATGCCCGCCGGCCTGAAAACATCTACCAGCAGATAAACCAGCAGCGCGCTGGCGATGAAGTTGAACATGATGGTGGTGATGACCACGTGGCTGCCGCGCTTGGCCTGCAGCCAGCCGGGAATGGCCGCCCAGCCCGCACCGAACAAGGCGGCAGCGAGAATGGCTGCGGGCAGCGCTATGATGCCGGGCAGCGAACCCAACATCAGCGCCGCGATGGCCGCCCCGATGCCGCCAAGCATCGCCTGCCCCTCGCCGCCGATGTTGAAGAGCCCGGCATGGAAGGCCACCGCCACGGCGAGCCCGGTGAAGATGAAGTTCGTCGTGTAATAGAGTGTGAAGCCAATCCCTTCGGCATGGCCCAAAGCGCCACGCAGCAGCAGGGTCGTGGCCTCCAGCGGGCTTTCCCCGATCGCGAGCACGACGAGGCCCGAGGCGAGAAAGGCGAGGCCCACATTGAGCGCCGGCATAAGGTAGACATCAGCCCAGCGGGGCAGCGTGACGGGCTTCGAACTCATGCCGCGTTCTCGCCCGGCTTGGCTTCCAGCCCGGCCATCATGAGGCCGATCTCGTTCTGGTCGGTCTCCTCCGTGTGGCGCATGCCCATCAGGCGCCCGCTGCACATCACGCAGATGCGATCCGACAGCGCGAAGATCTCGTCGAGTTCCACCGACACGAGCAGAATCGCCTTGCCCGCGGCCTTCAGCTCCAGAATCTTTCGATGGATGAAGGCGATGGCACCGATATCCACCCCGCGCGTGGGCTGCGCGATGAGGAGCACGTCGGGCTCGGTCTCCACCTCGCGGGCAATCACGATCTTCTGCTGGTTGCCGCCGGAGAAATTCGCCGTCTTCAGCAGCGGATCAGGCGGGCGCACATCGAAGCGCGACATCTTGCCGGCGGTATCCGCGATGGCAGCCTTCTGGTCGATGAAGAGGCCGGTGCCGTAATCCGGGTTGTCCTGCCGGCCGAGAATGGCGCTCTCATGGGCGGGGAAAATCGTCACAAGGCCCATGCGCTGCCGGTCTTCCGGCACATGGGCGAGGCCCATCGCGCGCAGGGTGCCGGCATCCGCCTCGGGCGGCACGGGCTTGCCGCACACGAAAACCTCGCCGGCGCGCCGGGGCATCATGCCCGCGAGGCTCTCGACCAGTTCCGATTGTCCGTTGCCGGAAACGCCCGCGATGCCGAGGATTTCGCCTGCGCGCACCGCGAAAGTGACATCATCGACGCGCAGCACGCCGCGCGCATCCGTGACCTTCAGGTTCCGCACGTCGAGCAGGGCATTCTGGCCCGTGATGCCGGGCGCGCGGACCGGCTGGCCGACCGGGCGGCCCACCATGAGTTCGGCGAGTTCCTGCGGATTGGTCTCGCCGGTCTTGCGATGCGCGACCATCGCCCCGCGCCGCATCACGGAGACATGATCCGTGATCGCCATGATTTCCTTGAGCTTGTGGGTGATGAGCAGGATGGTGCGCCCCTGCCGCCGCAATTCCGCCAGGGCGCGGAACAACTGCTCCGCCTCTGCGGGCGTCAGGACGCCTGTCGGCTCATCGAGAATGAGAATCCGCGCCCCGCGATAGAGCGCCTTGATGATCTCGACGCGCTGCTGGAGACCCACCGAGAGTTCGCCGACCATCGCATCAGGCTCGACCTCGATGCCATATTCGGCGCCGAAGCGAATGATCTCCGCCCGCGCTTTCGAGAGCCCGCTTTCGGTGAAGGCGCCGCCCTCCATGCCGAGCATCACGTTCTCGGCCACGCTCATCGTATCCACCAGCATGAAATGCTGGTGGACCATGCCAATGCCCGCCGCGATCGCATCCGCCGGGGAGCGGATGCGGATCGGCTTGCCCTGCACGATTATCTGGCCGGAATCGGCCTCGTAAAAGCCGAAGAGGATCGACATCAGCGTCGATTTCCCGGCGCCGTTCTCACCAATGATGCCGTGAATGGAACCGCTCTCGACCACGAGATCGACGGAGCGGTTCGCATGAACCGCTCCGAAACGCTTCTCGATGCCGACAAGCCGGATGGCCGGGGCGCTCATCAAAGGGGAACCGAAGCGATCCGTCCGATTACTGAACGGGGCACTTCTGGTCCGACATGTAATCGTGCACCTTGATGGTGCCAGCCTTGATGTCCGCCGAGGCCTTCTCCACGGCCGCGCGCATTTCGGCCGTGATCAGCGCCTTGTTGTTGTCGTCCTGCGCCCAATCCACGCCGCCTTCCGCGAGGCCGAGGACAGTGACGCCCGACTTCCACTGGTTGTTGTTCGCTTCGGTCAGCACCTTCTCGACCGCGATGTCGACGCGCTTCAGCATCGAGGTCAGCACCTTGCCGGGATGCATCCCGTTCTGGTTGGAATCGACGCCGATGCCGAGAATGCCGGCATCCGCCGCCGCACGCAGCACGCCCGCGCCAGTATTGCCCGCCGCGTGGTAGATCACGTCCGCGCCGCGCGCGATCTGCGAACGGGCGAGTTCACTGCCCTTCAGCGGATCATTGAAGGCCGCGCCCGTGGTGCCGGTCATGTTCTGGAAGATTTCGGCATTGGGCTTCGCTGCCTTCACACCCTGCACATAGCCGCAGGCGAAGCGACGGATGAGCGGGATATCCATGCCGCCCACGAAGCCGACCTTGCCGGATTTCGAGGCCTGGGCCGCGAGCAGGCCCACGAGATAGGAGCCCTCGTGCTCCTTGAAGACGATCGACTGCACATTCGGCAGATCAACGACAAAATCAATGATCGCGAAGCGCACATTCGGGAATTCCGCCGCGACCTTCTTCATGGCCGAGCCATTGGAAAAGCCGATCGCGATGATCGGCGAATGGCCATCCCGCGCGAAGCGGGTCAGAGCCTGTTCGCGCTGCGCGTCGTTCTGGATCTCGAATTCGCGATAGGCGATGCCGGTCTTCCTCTTGAAGGCCTCGGCGCCGTTGAAGGCCGCCTCGTTGAAGGATTTGTCGAACTTGCCGCCGACATCAAAGATGATGGCCGGCTTGACCTGCGCTGCGGCAGGAATGGCCATGAACGCCGCAAAGGCGGCCGAAACTGCAAGACGCTTCATTGTTTAGATCTCCCGTGGAAAGGCGCCGCTCGCGCGATCTGGCCCCTGTTCTAGAGCTAGCACGCGCAACCGCTCTGTCGATCACCCGCGCCCGATTTTTTGCACAGTTCCGTCGCCAGGCCCGGCAGGGGACCGTCATCCGAGACTGCAATTGACAAGTTTCTGCTAATTTGATCGTTTGGTCAAAGTCAGATTTCGGTTCCAGTCGCGAACCATGTGGAAGGCGTCGCAGCCGTCGCGTCGCCACCGAAGAAACCCGGTCGGGAGGAGCGCGTGATGCCTGAGGAACGCGTCGGGGGGGATATTCGGCCGGGTCGCCTGACCCCCGGGCAATGCGCGGCGAATTTCGCCGATCTCGTGGCGCCCCTGAAGCCCAATGAGGCCCGCGTCGCGGCCGAAAGATGTCTCTTCTGCCATGATGCGCCCTGTGTTGCGGCCTGTCCGACCGGCATCGACATTCCGCTCTTCATCCGGCAGATCAGCCATGGCCAGCCCGTCGCCGCGGCCAGGACCATTCTGGATGCCAACATCATGGGCGCGATGTGCGCCCGGGTCTGTCCCACGGAAAATCTCTGCGAGGGCGCCTGCGTCAAGGAAACATCCGAGACCCGCGCGGTCGAGATCGGGCGCCTGCAGCGCTACGCGACCGATGCGGCTTTCGCGGCCGGAAAGCAGTTCTACTCGGCCGGCAAACCCACGGGCAAGGCGGTTGCCGTGGTCGGGGCCGGCCCGGCGGGTCTGGCCTGTGCCCATGCTCTGGCGCGCCACGGCCATCGCGTCACGATCTTCGAGGCCAAGGCCAAGGGCGGCGGGCTCAACGAGTTCGGCATTGCGGCCTACAAGGCGAATGACGACATTGCCCAGCGCGAGCTCGATTACATCCTGGCCGTCGGCGGCATCAGCGTGGAATACGGCAAGGCGCTCGGGCGCGATATCAGCCTCGCGGATATCAGGAAGCGGTTTGATGCGGTGTTCCTGGGCATGGGCCTTGGCGGCACGAACGATCTCGGCCTCGGCGATGGCGTGAGCGGCATCGAGGATGCGGTCGAATTCATCGCGCACCTCCGGCAGGCGGCGGACAAGTCCCAATTGCCTGTGGGCCGGAATGTGGCGGTGATCGGCGGGGGCATGACCGCGATCGACGCGGCCGTGCAGGCACGCCTCATCGGCGCGGAGCAGGTGACCATCGCCTATCGTCGCAGCCAGGCGGAAATGGGTGCCTCGGCCTATGAGCAGGAAGTCGCGCAAACCCGTGGCGTGCTCATCCGGCCCAATCTGCGTCCGGTCCGCGTCGAGCAATCCGGTGGCGCGGTGACCGGCGTGACCTTCGAATACACGACCAGCCGCGATGGCGCGCTCGCCGGCACCGGGGAGATGGTCACGCTGCCGGCCGATCAGGTTCTGGTCGCGATCGGCCAGGCGCTCCGGGCGGAGGATCTCGCCGGGCAGGGCCTCGCGCTTGCGAAGGGGCGGATCGCCGTCGACGAGGCCGGAAAGACCTCGCTTCCCGGCGTGTGGGCTGGCGGTGATTGCGTCGCGGGCGGGCTCGATCTCACGGTTGCCGCCGTGGAGGATGGCAAGCAGGCCGCGCGCTCCATCCATGATTTCCTGAGTTCATCGGCAAACGGAAAGGCGTGAGACCATGGCTGACCTTCGCTCGACCTTCGCCGGAATTTCCTCCCCCAACCCGTTCTGGCTCGCCTCCGCGCCGCCGACCGACAAGGCCTATAATGTTGTGCGTGCCTTCAGGGCGGGCTGGGGCGGCGTTGTGTGGAAGACGCTCGGCGATGGCGATCCGATTGTGAACGTCTCGGGTCCGCGTTACGGCGCGTGGCATGGGCCGGATCGTCGCCTGATGGGTTTGAACAATATCGAGCTCATCACCGATCGTCCGCTTGAAGTGAATTTGCGTGAAATCAAACAGGTCAAGAAAGATTGGCCTGATCGCGCGGTTGTCGTCTCGCTCATGGTGCCGTGCGTGGAGGAGAATTGGAAAGCAATTCTCAAACAGGTTGAAGAAACCGAATGC
>NZ_JBJTDY010000101.1:0-7557 GCF_046092605.1 Rhabdaerophilum sp.
GCCGGATCGAACATTCGGTGCTCGAATACCAAGGACATCCCGCCTGCCGCCCGCTTTCGCCGGCTCGTTTCATCAACCTCTCATTTTGTCAGCTTCTTGGACACAACCTGCGCGTCTGGACCTCGATGCTTCTCGATCGCCCAAGCCGGGGTCATGCCATCACTCCTCCGGATCGTTTCGTGACAGCCGTCGTGACGAATTGACAAGGGCGCGCAGTGACTTGGCTCAGGCCGCGCCCGTGAGAGCCCTTAATGCGCCGAAATCACGAGGCCTGAGAATGGGTCGATGTTCCATTTCGTTCCCCCGAACGGCGCCGTCATGTCCTGCAGGAACAGCAAGCCACAGATGCATGTGCGACCTCGTCAAGAGAGCGACAATTCGCCGTAAAATACGGGGCCAGGAAATGCCAGCTCCGCCGCTCGGATAGCTTCAGTTCGGACCGGATATGATCGATGCAAGCGCGACGCCGCGCGGGGCTCATAAGGTTCGCTGACGCGGACCTTCGGTTCCCCTTGCAGCCTCCGCAAGGATCATCTTGTCGAGCGTCAGATCGGAGACGGCACGCCGCATCCGGGCGTTCTCCGCCTCAAGGTCCTTCATCCGCTTGACCTGATCGGACTTCAACCCGCCTAATTCCTGACGCCAGCGGTCATACGTGACCTCGGTGACGCCGATATCGCAAACGGCATCGGCGACGGATTTGCCCTGGGCGACCAGGACATCCACTTGTCGCAGCTTCGCGACGATCTCTTCGGGCTTGCGACGCTTCCTCGGCATGAACAGGATCCTCCTCGTTGCCATAAGACATACTTCAAGGTGGACCAATTCAATGGGGGTGGATCAGCATGTTCTGGTCTTTTCGATGCGGCCGGAACGAACTTCAAACTGGATCAGGTCAGAGGGGCTAAGTCAGGCCTCTGAACCGCCATGAGGTTCATTGATATCAGGGCGGAAGGGCCGTTCCAGCGATTTCGCGGATGTCGGCAATGACCTGTGCCGTTAGCATCTCGTGCGCGCCTTCATAGATCACCAGCCGCATCGGGCCGGCTTCGCGAAGGAAATGCACCGGTTGCTTCGATGCAAGAGGTCGTTCCGCCCCGCCCGGTGCAGAGCGTCGCAAAAGGGCAAGGATTTCCGGAGACGAGATGACCTTCGCGGGCTCCCATTGCGACGCGAGCCGATTGAAGAAGTCGATGGAATGGGTGATCGGCGTGGCCCCACGCCAGCCGTCGTGAATTCCCGCGTAAAGGCGAATGACCGGGTAATTTCCATGCCGGACAATGGCCATGTGCGCGGGCGAACGGCGGAGCGCTTCGCTGACGTTCAACTGATCCTTGCTGCCGGTGCAGCGCTCGATTCCCTCAGCATAGCGGGTCCCCGCCTGCTCCCGATGCCAGGCCACCAGATCGGTGATGGCAGCCCAGGCGAAAACACCGCGAACCGGCATGGTGCTGCCGAGCAGGAAGCACAGCGCGGAAAAGCCGCCGCCTGATTCGCCAACCACGAAGATTGCATCCTCAAGCACAGGTCCATTCTGTCGCGCATGACGGATTGCGGCCTCGATCGCGGCGATCACGCGTTCTCCGCAACATGCATCGGGGTTTCCATTCGGACCAAGCAAGGCAGGGCGGATGTAGTTCCACCCGGCGCGGCGCACGGCGGTGACCAATGCCTCCGGCTGGCCGGAAAGCTGGGTTTCGGCGGTCATCCACGAATGCAAGTCCACGACCAGCGGCGCGAGGCGCTGGGCCGGAACATGGCGCGCCTTTTGAGCCGGAGCAGTTGCACCCGCGGGAATGTCAGTTCTCTCGAAGGGCAGGCGCAACGCATTTTCGACACGCTCGGCAATGGCAAACCGGCCGCCGCGATCGATGCCGAGCCATGCGATCCCGCCGGCTGCGACGAGCATGAAGAGAATAACCAGCAGGCCCAGCCTGATCCTCAAGAATCGCGCCTCCTGTCATGGCCTCCGGTTGTCTCTCGGTCAAAACGAGAGCCCTTGGGGTTAATGGGGTTCGACTCTGTGTGGGACATTGGCCCTGGTCGCGTGGCCCTGAGCTTGCTCAAGCGACTGCGCGTTCAGCGCTGCGCGGGTGATGCCTTGGGCTTCGCCGGGCGGGTTGCCGGGGCGGCAGCCGCCTGGCTGCGCAGGCCGCGCACCATCGTGAGGTTCGCAGCGATGCGCGGATCGGCATTCGCCATGCTCGCGGCGCGGGCCAGCATTTCCTCGGCCTTGGCGATATCGCGCGTCAGCAGGTAGGAGAGGCCAAGATTCGAGAGCACGCTGGGGTTATCCGGCACGATCTTGAGGGCTTCGGCGTAGAATTCCCGGGCCCGGCTGTGCTGGCCCATCTGGTCCGACACGACACCCTGGCTCGACAGCACCCGCCAATCCGGCCGGTCAGCCGAATGCGCCTGGCTCAGCACACGCATTGCCTCATCGAAACGGCCGACATCGCCCAGCGCCCGGCCATAGGCGGCCGCCACTTCCTTGTCGCCCACATTCACGATCGAGGCGCGTTGCAGCACCGCAGCCGCCTGCTGGAACTGGCCGCGAGCCCTCAGGGCACCGCCATAAGCAATGGAAACAGCCTTGTCGCCAGGATTGGCATCATAGCGGCGGGCGAGGCTCTCGATATTCGCTGCTCCGGCCTCGGCCGGCGCGTTTGGTCTGCCCACATCGCGCAGCGATCCGGTAAACTGGCCAAGCTGGCTGGAACACCCGCTGATGGCCAGGGCGATGGCGAGAACCGGCAGGATGGCGCTGAAATGGCGCTTCATCGCGCGCGAAGCGGTGCTTCGGTTGCCGGGCATGACGGGCCCCATCCGGTTCGGCATTGAACATTTCCTTCCAGCGGGGATGGCGCGAGACTTTCATCTTCCGGACGCGCGCTGCCCACTTCACGGCTCAGGAATAACTGGTTAACCCTAATCTGCGGTTAAGACGCCTGATCCTTTCCGGATTCCCGATCCCTCCAGCGATTGCAAAGCCTCATGAGCGAGCCCTCTTCCCTGCCTGTTCGCCTTGTCCATCTTGTCAGCGAGGCCGGCTGGCCCATCTCGCAGGAGTCGCTGCCACCCACGGCACGCAGCTATGCGGCCAGCCTGGGCTTCAAGCCGATGGCGGGTCGCCTCCTCGTTCTCCCGGGAGAGACAGGCGCGGCCGTCGCCGCCCTTCTGGGGATCGGCAGCGACGAGGGATTGGTCGAGCAGCCCTTTCTTCTGGGCAAGCTCGCGACCGATCTTCCCGCCGGGCTCTGGCGGGTGGAGGGGTGGATTGAGAACCCCACCCTCGCGCTCACGGGCTTTCATCTGGGACAATATCGCTTCGACCGCTTCAAGACGGTCGCGCGCGAGGCTGTTTCCCTCCAGCCGTTACCCGGCGCGGACATCGCTCGCGCCCGGCTGGTGGCCGAGGCGGTTTCAGCGGGCCGCGATCTCATCAATCGCCCTGCGAATGACCTGACGACCGAAGCTCTGGCCCAAGCCGCCCGCCAGCTGGCCGAGCGCTTCCGCGCCGAGCTGCGTGAGATCGTCGGCGAGGAGTTGCTGGCTGAAAACCTGCCCATGATCCATGCCGTCGGCGCAGCTTCGGCGCATCCTCCCCGTCTCGTCGATCTCACCTGGGGCGATTCGCGCGCCCCCAAGGTCACGCTGGTGGGCAAGGGCGTGGTGTTCGATACAGGCGGGCTGAACCTCAAGCCCGAGAATTCCATGCTGCTGATGAAGAAGGACATGGGCGGCGCCGCAGCCGCCCTGGCCGCGGCCGAGATCATCATGGGCCTGCAACTGCCGGTGCGCCTCCGGGTCCTTCTCCCGATCGTCGAGAATTCGGTTTCCGGCCCCGCCTTCCGCCCCGGGGACATCTATCGTTCGCGCGCGGGGACCACGATCGAGATCGGCAACACCGATGCCGAGGGCCGACTGATCCTCTGCGATGCGCTGACCCTGGCGGACGAGGAGAAACCCGATCTTCTTTTCAATTTTGCAACGTTGACCGGGGCTGCCCGCGTGGCGCTGGGGCCGGATCTTCCGCCCTTCTTCACCGATGATGACGAACTGGCCGATGCAATTTCCCGCATCGGGCGGGACGAGAATGATCCGGTCTGGCGTCTTCCGCTCTGGAAACCCTATCGGACGATGCTCGATTCGAAATCGGCCGATATCAACAATGTTTCCTCCGGAGGCTTCGCCGGAGCCATCACGGCAGCTGTTTTCCTGAAGGAATTCGTCCGGAATACGCGTTCCTACGCTCATTTCGACATTTATGGCTGGACGCCGACAGCTCGGCCCGGGCGCCCGGAAGGCGGCGAACCGCAAGCGGCCCGCCTTGCTGCGAAGCTGGTTGAATTCTGGAATTCTATCAAGAAATGAGCAACAACGGAAACTACTAAAAGTTGCCTAAAGGCGCGGCAAGCTTCATAAAGTCGTGCAAAATTTCATTTCTTAAATGATCGCGGGTTCGCGGTTGAAGCGATGTCAGAACGGCAGGGAATCCTTGATTAGCGTGAAGCTCCGCCCTACGCAGGCGCTGAAGCTTTGGCATGATGTTGGTTTGGATCTCGTCCGCAGCGCGGAAATGGATCTGACCGCTCGTCAGATGGTCGTGCTGCTGACCATCTACCTGGAGCCGCCGCCGCACACGGTGCGAGGCCTCGCCCAGAAGCTGGGTGTCACCAAGCCTGTCATCACGCGTGCGCTCGACGCGATGGGCGATCTCGATCTGGTTTCCCGCCGCCGCGATCCGGCAGACCGGCGCAGCGTGATCATCCAGCGCACGGTGCGTGGCTCTCTCTTTCTCGAGAGGATGGCCGATCTCATCGTGGTGCGTGCCGACCAACTGGCACAGGACAACCCGTTGCGCTAAGCTGGCTTCCTGTCGCTTCGCCGGGTATGCCATGTCGAGCCACATTTCCGCCAGCCTCGATCCCCGTCGCCATGCCTTCCGCGAAGATCTCGCCGCAAGTGCCTTGCGCGACATCGTTTTCGCGCCGCGATATGCTGATCCGCAGCCCATGCAGATCCGCGCTTCCAGCGCGCCGCTCCGCAAGGCACCGAACACGAGCCTCGGTTTCGAGACGGAACTGATCGCGGGCGAGATCTTCGATGTCTATGACCGCGCTTCCGGCTTTGCCTGGGGGCAGGCCCGGCGTGACGGCTATGTGGGCTATTGTCCCGAAGAAGCCCTGGGCCCGCTTCTGCCGACCGCGACCCATCACGTGGCCGACTTGCGGGCTTTTCTCTACCCTTCTGCCAGCATGAAGGCGACGCCCTTGGGGTTCCTGCCCTATGGCGCCGAGATCGTCGTGCTGGAGGGGGAAGCCGGTTTTCTTCGCACGCCGCTCGGGCATGTCTATGCGAAGCACCTGCGCCCGCTGGCCGAGCGCCCGGATGATCCGGTTTCGGAAGCGGAGCGATTTCTGGGCGTGCCCTATCTCTGGGGCGGAAAATCGAGCCTCGGCCTCGATTGTTCCGGCCTCGTTCAAACCGTTTGTTCCGCCTGCGGAATTTTTGCCCCGCGTGACAGTGACATGCAGGAGCGCGAACTCGGCTTGCAGCTCGCCATGCCCGCCGACCCCGCGACGCTCCCGCGCGGCGCGCTGTTGTTCTGGCCTGGACATGTCGCGCTGAGCCAGGGGGACGGGCAGATGATCCATGCCACATCGTTCTCGATGACGGTCATTTCCGAGCCGATCACCCCTGCCTTGCGGCGCATCGAGCAGCAGGGGCCTGGCCTTCGCTCGGCGCGGCTGTTGCCGGCAAGCCGAGTGCTGCTCCCGGGGATGTGATCGTCCCGGGCCTTTACCTCGATGGGAATCATGCGACACTGTCGGTAAATCAGGGAGGGGCTTGATGTCCCGTTGGCTGTCCGACTTCGGGCGCTGCGCCCGGCTCGCCTGTGCCGCCGCGTTTCTGGCCTTTGCCGGATCTGCACCCGCCAATGCGCAAGATTCAGATCTCTTTCCCGGGACAGGGCCAGATGTGGATGTCGCGCTGGTGCTTGCGGTGGATATTTCCTTCTCGATGGATATCGACGAACTCAACCTGCAGCGCACCGGCTATATCGAGGCGCTGACTTCGCCATTGGTGCTTGATGCCATCCGCAAGGGTATGGTGGGAAAGGTGGCCGTCACCTACATCGAATGGGCCGGGGTCAATACACGTCATGTGATCGCCGATTGGTCGATCATCGAGGATCAGGCCAGCGCCGAGGCCTTCGTGCAGAAGCTGCGCGAGGCGCCGGTTCGCCGGGCGCGCCGCACCTCGGTGACCACCGCGATCGAATTCAGCATCGATCGCCTGAAGCAGGCGCAGGTGCGGCCCATCCGTCGTGTCATCGACATTTCGGGGGATGGCCCGAACAACGAAGGTGGCCTCGTGACCCGCGCCCGCGATGCTGCCGTGGAGGCGGGCGTGGTGATCAATGGGCTGCCCATCATCATCAAGCGCGGCTGGTCCTCGCCCTATGACGTGGACAATCTCGACGATTATTACCGCGATTGCGTCATCGGCGGTCCCGGCTCCTTCATGCTCACGATCACCGAGAAGGACCAGTTCGCCCCGGCCATCAAGCAGAAGATCCTGCGGGAACTCGCAAGCCCCTCGCAGAACGACGTGACTGCCACGCCCGCGCGCGGCGAAACCGATTGCACCATGGGCGAGCGCCAGTGGCGCCAGCAATGGGAACGGAACTAGAGCATCCGCCCGCCAAGTGGATACCGGTTGGCGGAAAAAGCGGATGCGAAAACAAGAAGAGTGAGCGCCAGATCTGATTCAATCAGATCGGTTTGCGCTCTAGAGCATTTTCAAGCGAAGTGGGCACCGGTTCGCGCCAAGAAAATGCGATCAAGAAAAGAGAGAAGCATTTTCAAGCGAAGCATGCCCCTGCGAAGGCGGGGGTGGGCAGCGGTTCGCGTGAAGAAAGTGTAATAAAACAAAGAGATAATGCATCCGATCTCATTCGGTCAGATCGGAAAACACTCAAGTTTCGCGAGGCCTCGCCCGCGGGCTTTTCAGGGTCCGCGAGGCTTCGCCCGCGAGTTTTTCAAGTTTCGCGACATTTCGCCCACGAGTTTTTCAAGTTCCGCGAGGCTTCGCCCGCAGGTTTTTCAGGTTCCGCGAGGCTTCGCCCGCGCGGTAGGCGCGGCATTGGCCGGGTCATCCGGCCAGACATGCCTGGGGTAGCGGCCGCGCATATCGTTGCGCACATCCGCCCATGAACCGGCCCAGAAGCGTGGCAAATCCTTCGTGATCTGGATCGGCCGATGCGCGGGCGAGAGCAGTTCCAGCGTCAGCGGCAGGCGACCGCCCGCGATGGTCGGATGCTGCTTGAGGCCGAAGAGCTCCTGCACGCGGATGGAAAGCATCGGCGCGTTCTCGCCGTCATAGGCGATTGCGTGGCTGTTTCCCGTGGGCGCGGTGAAATGCGTCGGCGCTTCGGCTTCCAGCCGCTGGCGCGCCGACCATGGGATCAGCGTATCGAGCGGCGCGCCGAGTGTCTCGGCATCGATCTGGTTGAGTGTCGTCTTGCCGAGAAGGAAGGGAGCGAGCCATTCG
>NZ_JBJTDY010000102.1:0-17922 GCF_046092605.1 Rhabdaerophilum sp.
CCGCGTGCCCGCGAGCTTCGGCGTCACGCTCGACATCAACACGGCATCTCCGCCGCCGCTGATCCGGGTGGTCGGCGAGTGCAATTTCCTGTTCCGGGATTTGCTTTCCCGCGCGCGAATCCAGTTCGACACCGGCTCCTCGGCCATCGCGCCGGAAAGCTTCGGCCTTCTGGATCGGCTCGTGGTGGCCGTGCGCCGTTGCGAAGGCGCGAAGGTCGAGATCGCGGGACACACGGATTCCGTCGGTTCGGCCGAGAGCAACTTCGCCCTCTCGGAAGCGCGGGCAAGATCGGTGGTGGATTATCTTGCGAAATCCGGCATTGCCGGGGAGCGCATCGAGGCGCGCGGTTATGGTGCGAGCCGGCCCATCGCCTCCAACGAGACGGCAGAAGGGCGGGCGCAGAACCGTCGGATCGAATTCACGGTGCAGTGAGGTGCGGCCATGACCTATCTGATCGGACAATTCTGGCTCTGGCTGCTCGCGGCCTTCGTGCTGGGCCTCGCGGTGGGGTGGTTCACGTTCCGTGGGCGCGATGCGGCCTTCTGGCGCGGGCTCATCCCCTGGGCGATGCTGCTGGGTGTCGGCGCGCTGGTTGCGTCGTCGCGCGTGTTTCGGGATGGGCCTGGTTTCTGGGTCGATCTCGGCATGCTGCTGACCGGATGCTATTTCATCGGCTGCTTCCTTGGCGATCTCTGGAAGGGCCGGCTGGCTGAGGAAACCGCACCGGCCGTTCCCCGGGCCGATCCGGTGGCGCCCGTCCCTGCACCGCCTTCCGTTTCCGTGCCGCTTCCAGCCGCTGAGCCGGTTTCCGCCCGGCCGAAGGAACTCGCGGTCGAGCCGATGATGGTGGATGCCGAGCCCGCCGCCGAGGCCATCGAGCAGGCCATCACGGGCCTGAGCCTTCCGAGGGGCGGGAGGCCGGATGACCTCACGCGCATTTTCGGCATTGATCCGGAGACGGAAAGGAAACTCAACGCGCTGGGCCTCTACCATTTCGACCAGATCGCCGCGCTCACGGCCGGGCAGCGACGCTGGCTCTTCCGGCAGCTCGGATTCGAGGGCCGTTTCCCCAGCTGGTGGTGGCGCTGGAAACATGAGGCTCAGCAGATCCTGGGCCGAGCTGCTGCGGCACAGCCTGCGGCATCGGCTGGCGCGCCGGCCGAGCCGGTTCATGCAGGCGTGAAGCCGCAAGGGCTTGAGGCGCCGCGCGAGGGCAGGGCGGATGACCTCAAGCGCATTCGCGGCATCGGTCGGCAGAATGAGGGGCGGCTCCACGCGCTGGGCATCTGGCATTTCGATCAGATCGCCGGCTGGAGTGCCGAGGAAATGCAGTGGGTGGGTTCCCACCTCGCATTCCCCGGCCGCATCGAGCGCGAGGATTGGGTGGGCCAGGCAAGGCAGCTCGCAACGGGCGCCGATACAGAGTTCTCGAAGCGCGTCGCCAAGGGCCTCGTGCCCAGCTCCGCCGATGATGGTGACAAGGGGCGGGACAATGTCGCGAAGCCCGGCCAGCCCGTGAAGCCGCCGCCCTATAAGAAGGGCTGACCCGGCTCAGGCGGGATCGGCGATGGCCAGAAAATCGAGAATTGCGGCGATCGTCGGCTCATCCTCCAGGAGCGGCGCATGGCCCTGCTTCGGCGCGATATGCAGCCGCGCGGGTTGGCCGAATTCCCCCTGCTGATGCCGGGCGACCATCGCCTCCGCCGTCTCCTGCGAGAGAAGATCGGAAAGTTCGCCACGAATGAGCAGGAAGGGCACGGGCTTCAGCGCATCGAATTGCGGCCAGAGCGGGGGAATGGGTTTTTCGAGGTCGAGATCCGCCAAGGTGCGCATCAGGTTGGTATCGTAGCGCGGAACCAGCTGGCCATTCTCGCTTCGCCAGACCCGGCGGGCAAAGGCGAGCCAGCTCTCGTCGCTCTCCTCCGGGAAGGAGCCCCCGAACAGGTGCTTCAGCGTGATGACGGCCTGATCTTCCGAACGCGGCGTCGGGATCTTGCCGACATAGGAGCGGATGCGCGCAAGCCCCTGTGCCTCGATGATCGCGCCGATATCGTTCAGGATCGCGCCTGCCAGCACACCGGGCCGCGTGATGGCCGTGAGCATGGTGAGCAGCCCGCCGCGCGAGTTGCCGAGGAACAGCGCACGCGGGATGCCAAGGGCGGTGAGGGCGGCGTGGAGATCCTCCAGCTCCACCATGAGATCGTATTTCTTCCAGTCGGAATCATAATCCGACAGGCCCCGGCCGCGATAATCGAAGGCCAGCACGCGCCGGCCCTGATCCCGTGCGATGCGGTTGCCGACCACCTCGAAATCGAGCGCGTTGCGGGTGAGGCCGGGCAGGCAGATCACCGGCAGCCGAGCGGCATGCCGGTCGCCCGTTTCGGCGATGTGCAGGCGAAGCCCGTCCCCCGAACGGTAGAACAGGCTCTGCCAGCCCTGAAGTTCCGGATGCGGCGTTGCGGAATCGGAAGGCATCGGCATCACGTCTCTCCTGCGCGATTTCCTGCCGTTCTATCCGCAGCGGTTGACGCGGCAAGCGTTTTCCGATGAAACCTTCGATCTGCCGCATCACAAGACCCGGCATTCGACATGGACCCTTTCCGATGAGCGCTCCGGCCAATGCCCACCGTTTCCGCGGCTCTTTCACGGCTCTGGTGACGCCGTTCAAAGGCGGCGCGCTCGATGAGGCGGCGTTCCGCGAGCATGTCTCCTGGCAGATCGCCGAGGGCACGAATGGCCTTGTGCCGGTAGGCACCACGGGCGAAAGCCCGACGCTCTCCCATGACGAGCACAAGCGCGTGGTGGAATGGTGCATCGCCGAGGCCAGGGGCCGCGTTGCGGTGATCGCCGGCGCGGGTTCGAACAACACCGCCGAGGCGATCGACCTCGCGACGCATGGCGAGAAGGCAGGCGCCGATGCGCTGCTCGTCGTCACGCCCTATTACAATCGTCCGACGCAGGAAGGGCTCTACCACCACTTCAAGGCGGTGAACGATGCCGTGGGCATCCCGATCTTCATCTACAACATTCCGCCACGTTCGGTGGTGGATATGTCGAACGAGACGATGGCCCGGTTGTTTGAACTGAGGAACATCGCCGGCGTGAAGGATGCGACCGCCAATCTCGCGCGCGTTTCCCAGCAGCGCCACCTCTGCGGCAAGGATTTCATCCAGCTCTCGGGCGAGGACATGACAGCGCTCGCCTATAATGCGGCGGGTGGGCATGGCTGCATTTCGGTTGTGTCCAATGTCGCGCCGCGCCTTTGCGCGGAGATGCAGGCCCTGAGCCTCAAGGGCGATTTCGTCGGCGCGCTCGGAGTGCAGGATCGCCTCGTGCCGCTGCATGATGCAGTGTTCAAGGAGCCGGGCCTTGCCGGCGCGAAGCACGCGCTGAAGCTTCTGGGACGGATGAACGAGGAAATCCGCCTTCCGATGATGCCGGTTGCGCAGGAGGCAACGAAAGCCGCGTTGCGCTCGGCACTCCAGCATGCGGGCCTGCTGAACTGAGTGCATGAGAAGCAAGAAACAAGCGAAGAGACAGTCGGCTCGCGTGAGGATCTTGCGATTGGAATAGGGGAACTTCATGTATGAGCCCGCGCATTTCCGGGTCGAGGATCGTGCGGCACTCTTCGATGTGATCCGCGCTCATCCGCTCGCCCAGTTGATCACGGCGGGGCCGGGCGGGCTGATGGCGAACCCCATTCCCTTCGTGCTGACCGGTGAGCCCGGCCGTGAAGTTCTTCGAGCGCATCTCGCGCGGCCCAACCCGCAATGGCAGGAATTGAAGGCCGGCGCCGAGCCGCTCGCGATCTTCCAGAGTGTCGAGCATTACGTTTCGCCAAGCTGGTATGCGACCAAGGCCGAGACCCACAAGGTTGTGCCGACCTGGAATTACATCGTGGTGCAGGTGAGGGGACCGGCCAGGGTGGATGACAGCCGTCAATGGCTGCATGGCCAGATCGACCAGCTGACGCGGCAGCATGAGGCCGGCCGCGCCCAGCCATGGTCCGTGAATGATGCGCCGGAGCCCTTCATCGAGGCGCAGATGCGCGGCATCGTGGGCGTGGAGATCGCGATCCGCGAGATCACCGGCAAGTTCAAGCTGAGCCAGAACCGCCGGGTTGAGGATCAGCAGGGCGTCGTCGCAGGGCTCGCCGAGGATGGCGATGCGCAGGCCGAAGCGATGCGCGCGCTCATCGCGGCGCATCTTGCGCGCACGGCCCGCTGAGCCCACATACGATCCATGACCGACAATCCCCGCTTCAGAATCGCGGCCGATAACCGCAAGGCCCGCTACAATTTCGAGATCGTCGACGCGATCGAGGCCGGGCTCGTGCTCACGGGCACCGAGGTGAAGGCCCTGCGCGGCGGCAAGGCGACGATCGCCGAGAGCTACGCCACGATCGAGAACGGCGAACTCATGCTCGTGAATTCCTATATTCCGGAATATCTGCAGGCCAATCGCTTCAACCACGAGCCGAAACGGCCGCGCAAGCTGCTCGCCAGCAAGAAGCAGATCGCCCGCTTCGCGCAAGCCATCGAGCGCGAGGGCATGACGCTCATTCCGCTGAAGGTCTATTTCAACGAGAAGGGCCGGGCAAAGATCGAGGTCGCGATCGCGCGCGGCAAGAAGCTGCACGACAAGCGCGAGAGCGAGAAGGAACGCGACTGGAAGCGCGAGCAGGGGCGGCTGCTGCGCGATCGCGGTTAAGCAACCAGCGCCCTGATGCGCGCGAACACATCGCGGAACATCGCTTCCGTCAGCACGCCGGTATTCGTGTTGTAGCGCGAGCAATGGTAGCTCGAGACCAGAATCACCCGGCCGATCGGCACTTCCCCACCATGCCTGAACGGCACGCGGGATGCCTTTTCGCCCAGGGCACGCACCGTGCTCTGATGCGCGATCTGCCCCAGCACGAGAATGCTCGAAAGGCGGGGCATTCCGGCAATGACACCTTCAAGGAACGGCCGGCATTGCGTGATTTCCGCCGGTTCCGGCTTGTTCTTCGGCGGCACGCAGCGCACGGCATTGGTGATGCGGCAATCCTGAAGCCGCAGCCCGTCATCGGGCCGCGCGCGGTATTCGCCGGTCGCGAAACCGAAATCGATCAATGTGCGATAGAGCAGGTCGCCGGCATAATCGCCGGTGAATGGCCGGCCCGTGGCATTCGCGCCGCGCAAACCCGGCGCAAGCCCGACGATGAGCAGTCGCGCATCCGCGCTGCCGAAGGCGGGAACCGGCGCATTATGCCAACCCGGCTCGCGGCTCCGGCATTCACTGCGAAAGGCAGCGAGGCGCGGGCAAAGCGGGCAATCGCCGGAGGGCTCGCTCACTCGTCGTCACGATCCCGCGCGGGGCGGGACGGGCGCTCGATGAAGGAGGGCATGCCGGAACGGCCTTCGGCCATGCCGGGGCTGCGCGGCTCGCGCACCGGGCGCTGGGCCGGATCGCGCCCGATCTTCGACTGAAGCTCTGCGAGTTCCACGAACTGGTCGGCCTGGCGGCGGAGATCATCCGCGATCATCGGCGGCTGGGTCTGGATGGTCGAGACTACCGAGACGCGCACGCCCTTGCGTTGGATGGCCTCCACCAGAGAGCGGAAATCGCCGTCGCCGGAGAACAGAACCATGTGGGTGATGAAGGGGGCGAGCTCCATCGCATCCACCGCGAGCTCGATATCCATGTTGCCCTTCACCTTGCGGCGCCCCTGCGCATCGGTGAATTCCTTCACCGGCTTGGTCACGACCGAATATCCATTGTAATCCAGCCAATCGATCAGCGGACGGATGGAGGAATATTCCTGATCCTCGACGAGCGCGGTGTAATAGAAGGCGCGAACGAGATAGCCGCGCGAGCCGTATTCCTTGAGGAGCTGGCGATAATCAATGTCGAAGCCAAGGCTCTTCGAGGTGGCGTAGAGATTTGCGCCATCGATAAACAGGGCGATGCGATCCATGGGGGTAGCGTTCCATCAAAGGTGATCGTGTTGAAATGACGATCTTCATTAACGTTGGAAATGTGCCGCAAATGATGCGGGTGGTCCATTGCGTGCGTGCAAGTTTTCCGATACTTTGGCGAAAACGTCCGGTTTCGATCAGTCGGACGCCTTTCCGGGCGGGCTGCGGCTTGCGGCCGGAGCCGGAAGCGTGTATGCGCAAGTCTTCCTTTAAAATTCAAGCGTTAAGGAGCGTGTCTTTCATGGCTCGCGTCACCGTCGAAGATTGCGTCGACAAGGTTGAGAACCGTTTCGAACTCGTGCTGCTTGCGAGCCACCGTGCCCGCATGCTGGCCAATGGCTCTAATCCGCTGGTCGCGCGGGATCGCGACAAGAACCCGGTTGTCGCCTTGCGCGAGATTGCCGAGGAGCGCCTTTCGCCGGGCGATCTGAAGGAAGAGTTCATCCATTCGCTGCAGAAATATGTCGAGGTGGACGAGCCCGAACCCGAGGCCGTGCCCCGCCTGCAGGCGCCCTCTGGCGGGTTTCAGCCGGCGGCGCTTTCGTCGGATGACGATTCGGCGGTGGAATTCGACCGCATGTCGGAAGAAGACCTGCTGCGAGGCCTCGATGGCCTGGTCGCGCCGACCGAGCAGGACGACGACGAATAATCCGATACTTCGCCGTTGCGCGGCGGAAATCCGGTTGTCATATTGAGAAGGGCGTCGCATTTTGCGCCGCCCTTTTTGATGTGAATGATGCGTCACGCTTTCCGTCGCGGCACGCCACAGCACGGGCAAGACAGCCGGCCATGATGCGGCAGTACGAACTCGTCGAGCGGGTGAAGCGCTATAATCCACGCGCGGATGAGGACCTGCTCAACAGGGCCTATGTCTACGCCATGAAGGCGCATGGCTCGCAGAAGCGTGCTTCCGGCGATCCCTATTTTTCGCATCCCCTCGAAGTCGCGGCCATCCTCACCGAATTGCGTGTCGATGACGAAACCATCGCCGCCGCGATGCTCCATGACACGATCGAGGATACCGAAACCACCCGCACGGATATCGAGAGCCGCTTCGGCGACGACATCGCGACCCTTGTCGAGGGTCTGACCAAGATCAAGAAGCTCGATCTCGTCTCCAAGAAGGCTGCGCAGGCTGAAAACCTGCGCAAGATGCTTCTGGCCGTCGCCGAGGATGCGCGCGTGCTGCTCGTGAAGCTGGCTGATCGCCTGCACAACATGCGCACGCTGCATTATGTGCCGCCAGACAAGCGCGCGCGCATCGCCGAGGAAACGCTCGAGATCTACGCCCCGCTCGCGGGCCGCATCGGCATGCAGGAGATGCGCGAGGAACTCGAGGAAATCTGCTTCCGCGTGCTCATGCCCGATGCGCATATGATGGTGATGCAGCGGCTGGAGGCGTTCCGGTCACGCGCAGGGCCGATCATCGCCTTCATCGAGAACGATCTGCGCGGGAAACTCGCCGCCAACGGCATCGAGGGTGATGTGAAGGGACGCGAGAAGCGGCCCTATTCCATCTGGCGGAAGATGGAGCGCAAGAGCGTCTCCTTCGAGCAATTGCCGGATATCCTGGGTTTCCGGGTGTTGGTGGGCAACATCCCTGATTGCTACCGCGTGCTGGGAATCGTTCACAACGCCTGGCCGTTCGTTCCGGGGCGCTTCAAGGATTACATCTCTACGCCGAAGCAGAACGATTATCGTTCGATCCACACCACCGTCGTCGGTCCCAAGCACCAGCGCGTCGAGCTTCAGATCCGCACGCAGGCGATGGACGAGATCGCCGAATACGGCATCGCGGCGCACGCGCTCTACAAGGACCAGACCGTCGCCGAGCGCGACGCCGTGCTCGGCAAGGAGGCGCGTGCCTATAACTGGCTGCGCCGAACGATCGAGACCCTCGCCGAGGGTGACAATCCCGAAGAGTTCCTCGAGCACACGAAACTCGAGCTCTTTCATGATCAGGTGTTCTGCTTCACGCCCAAGGGGCTCCTCATCACCCTGCCGCGCAGCGCGACCCCGATCGATTTTGCCTATGCGGTGCATACCGATGTGGGCAATCACGCCGTGGGCTGCCGCATCAATGGCCGCAATGCGCCGCTGACGAGTGAATTGCGCAACGGCGACGAGGTGGAAATCCTCACCTCCGAGGCGCAGGTGCCGCCGCCGGCATGGGAGAGCCTCGTCGTGACCGGCAAGGCGCGATCCTCCATCCGCCGCGCGACGCGCGAGGCCGTGCGGAAGCAATTCGCCGGGCTTGGTCGGCGCATCATCGAGCGTGCTTTCGAGCGCATGGGCAAGCCGCAGACCGAGGAGAAGCTTGCCTCTGTCGTGCGGCGGCTGGCCCGGCCCGGCCTCGAGGATGTCTTTGCCGCCGTGGGCCGCGGAGAACTCCATTCCGGCGATGTCGTGAAGGCGGTGTTCCCCGATTTCAAGGAGGAAACGCCGAAAGCGCCCGCCGGCCCCAGTGGCGCGGGCTGGTTCGGCGTGCAGGGCGCCGACGAGGTGAAATTCAAGGTGCCGGGCAAGGAAGGGGGCGCGGGCGCGCTGCCCATTCGCGGCCTTTCGGATGACCTGCCGGTGCGTTTCGCGCCGGGTGGCGGACCGGTGCCGGGCGAGCGGATCGTCGGCATCCTGACGCCAGGCGAGGGAATCACGATCTACCCCATCCAGTCGCCGAGTCTCTCGGCCTTCGACGAGGAGCCCTGGCGCTGGCTGGATGTGCGCTGGGATGTGGAGGAGGGCGAGCGCCGCCGCTACCCCGCGCGGCTCATCGTCTCGGTGATCAACGAGCCGGGCAGCCTCGCGGAAGTGGCCCGCGTGATGGCGGAGACCGATGCGAATATCGACAATATCGAGATGCGCTCGAAGACCAGGGATTTCCGCGAGATGCTGTTCGACATCGAGGTATGGAACATCAAGCATCTCACCACCATCATCACCGATCTCAAGGCGAAACCGATGATCGCCAATGTCGACAGGGTTGTGGGCTGATGGGCCGCCTCGCAGCCTTGCCGCCGGATGTTGACCTCACGCGAACCGGGCGCAGCCCGCCGGAGAATGCGCTCGGCGAAGCGAAACTTGTCGATTTCGCCGACAAGGTTTACGCCCACATCTCTGAAACCTGCATGATCTTTCCGAAGGAGGGGCCGGGCGCATGACGAGAGACGAGATCCTGGCAGAGTTCCGCGCGGCCGGTGCCCTGCTGGAGGGGCATTTCATCCTGTCCTCGGGGCGGCGCTCGCCGGTCTTCATCCAGAAATTCCGGGTGTTCGAGCATCCGGGTCGCACCGAGACGCTCTGCCGCGCCCTGGCCGAAAAGCTCACGGCCGCTTTCGGCAAGGTGGATGTGGTGGTGGCCCCCGCGATCGGCGGCATCGTGCCGGGCTACGAGATCGCCCGCGCGCTGGGCGCCCGCTCCATCTTCGTCGAGCGCGAGGATGGCGTGTTCCAGCTTCGCCGCGGCTTCGAGATCCGCGAGGGCGAGCGCGTGGTGGTGGTCGAGGATATCGTGACCACGGGCCTCTCGGTGCGCGAATGCCTGAACTCGCTGGGCGACCAGCCGGGCCAGATCCTCGGCGTCGCCTGCCTCATCGACCGCTCGGGCGGCAAGGCCGATGTCGGCGCGCCGCTCGTCGCTTTGTGTGAATTCGTCGTACCGGATTACGATCCGCGCGAATTGCCGCCGGAACTGGCGAAAATCCCGCCGATCAAACCGGGTTCGCGCAGCATTCAGGGGGCAAAGGCCGGATGAGCGCGAAACTCCGCCTCGGGGTGAATATCGATCATGTCGCCACCGTTCGAAATGCGCGGGGCGGCGCACGGCCCGATCCCGTGCGTGCCGCGCTTCTCGCCATCGAAGCGGGGGCGGATGGCATCACGGCGCATCTCAGGGAGGATCGCCGGCATATTCGCGATGCGGATATTGAATGTCTCAAGGCTGAAATCTCGAAGCCGCTGAATTTCGAGATGGCGGTGACGGACGAGATGCTCGCCATCGCAACCCGCGCGCGGCCCCATGCCTGCTGCCTCGTGCCGGAAAAGCGCGAGGAACGCACCACCGAAGGCGGGCTGGATGTGGTGGGCCAGAAGGCCGCACTCATCCCGGCCATCGCGAAGCTGAAGGCCGCGGGCTGCCGCATCTCGCTCTTCATCGAGCCGGATGAGGCGCCGATCCGGGTTTCGAAAGAACTGGGCGCGGATATCGTGGAACTCCATACCGGCACCTGGTGCCATGCGGTGGAAGCGGGGGATGCCGCGAAAGCAGAGGCGGAATTCCAGCGCCTCAAGGCCGGTGCGGCGTTCGGGGCTTCGATTGGCCTCGAAATGCATGCGGGCCACGGCCTTGATTTCGAGACGGCCGAAAAACTGGCCACCGTGCCGGAATTCGTGGAATTCAACATCGGGCATTTCCTCATTGGCGAGGCGATCTTCGTTGGTTTGCCCGAGGCGGTCCGCCGGATGCGCGCGAGCATGGATCGTGGTGTGGCGCAACGCGCATGATCATCGGGATCGGCTCCGATCTCTGCCGCATCGACCGTATCGAGCAGACGCTGAACCGTTTCGGCGAGCGGTTCATCAGCCGGGTCTTCACCGATACGGAGCGCGCCCGCTCCGAGCGCCGGGCCGAGCGCGTGGCGAGCTATGCCAAGCGCTTCGCCGCCAAGGAGGCGATGTCGAAAGCCCTGGGCACCGGGCTTCGCATGGGGATCGCCTGGCGCGACATGGGCGTGGTGAACGAGCCTTCGGGCCGGCCTACGATGCGGCTCGCGGGGAAGGCCGCCGAGCGCCTCAAGGCCATCACTCCCGCTGGCCATCGCGCCGTGATCCACCTGACCATCACGGATGATGCGCCCTATGCGCTGGCCGTGGTGGTGATCGAGGCCTTGCCCGATAGCGGATGATCGCTCCTCTGGCGCCGCATTGCCCTTGCAGAGGCCCGCCTGTATACCCCTTCGAAACCTGAATTTCCCGAGGAAATCCCCGCATGACGAACCTGACGCCGGGCGAGCCCGCGAAAGCCCGATCGGGCGGCTGGGGCGAAACGATCCGCGTGATCGTGGAAGCCCTGCTGATCGCCGTGGTCATCCGCACGTTTCTGTTCCAGCCCTTCTCGATTCCCTCGGGCTCGCTGATCCCGACCTTGCTGATCGGGGATTATCTGTTCGTCTCGAAATACAGCTACGGTTTTTCGAGGCATTCGTTCCCGTTCTCGGCGGCGCCCTTCTCCGGCCGAATCTGGGCTGCTGAGCCGACACGCGGGGACATCGTGGTCTTCAAGCTGCCGAAGGATAACGAGACCGATTACATTAAGCGGGTCATCGGTTTGCCGGGCGATCGGGTTCAGGTTCTCGATGGCCGCCTGCGCATCAATGGCCAGCCGGTGCAGAAGGTGGCGGACGGCTTTGTCGAAGACCGCGATGCCTTCGGCCGCGTGACCCGCGTGCCGCGTTTCCGTGAAACCCTGCCCAACGGCGTGAGCTACCACGTGATCGAGCGCGAGGGGGATCGCGGCTATTTCGACAATACCGTGGAATATGTCGTGCCCGCCGACCATTACTTCATGATGGGCGACAATCGCGACAATTCGACCGACAGCCGCGATCTGCAATCCGTCGGGTTCGTGCCCTTCGAGAACTTCGTGGGCAAGGCGCAGATCATCTTCTTCTCGATGGATGAAGGCACGCCGGCCTGGCAGGTCTGGCGCTGGCCGACCGATCTGCGCTGGAACCGCATCTTCCAGAAGGTGCGCTGAGCTTGGCGCGGCCGGGGCGCGACATGCTGGAAGAGCGGATCGGATACGCGTTCCGAAATGCCGAGTTGCTGGATGAGGCTTTGACCCATGTCTCCGTCTCGCTGCCGGGAGGGAAATCCTACCAGCGGCTGGAATATCTCGGTGATCGCGTGCTGGGCCTCGTGATCGCGGAGATGCTGTTCGAGGCTTTCCCGAAGGCGCCGGAAGGCGATCTCTCGCGCCGCCTCGCCGATCTCGTGCGCAAGGAGACCTGTGCTGAAATCGCGCGCGGCTGGGGCCTCGGGGATCATCTCCGGCTGGGGGAGGGGGAGCGGCGCTCGGGAGCGAGGAAGCGCGACGCCCTTCTCGGCGATGCCTGCGAGGCCGTGCTTGGCGCGGTGTTCCGCGATGGCGGTTTCGAGGCGGCGAAGGCGCTCGTCCGCACCCATTGGCAAGCGCGGATGCACGAGCCGCTGAGCGCGCCGAAGGACCCGAAGACCAGGCTTCAGGAATTCGTGCAGGCGAAAGGTCTGGCGGTGCCGCGCTATCAGGATGTCCGGCGTTCCGGCCCGGACCATGCTCCGGTTTTCGAGGTCGCGGTTCTGGTCGATGGCTATCCGCCGGCCTCTGCCCATGGCCCGTCGAAACGCGTGGCGGAGCGTGCCGCCGCCGAAACCTGGCTCACGCGCGAGGGAGTGTCGTCATGACTGTCGAAACCGGGAACCCGGAGACGCGCTGCGGGTTCGTTGCGTTGATCGGCGCGCCGAATGCGGGCAAATCGACGCTGCTCAACGCGCTGGTCGGCGCAAAGGTCTCGATTGTATCCCGGAAAGTTCAGACCACCCGCACCCAGATGCGTGGCATCGCGATCGAGGGGCAGACCCAGATCGTCTTTGTCGATACCCCTGGAATTTTCCGTCCGAAGCGGCGGCTTGAGACCGCGATGGTCTCCTCCGCATGGGGCGGCGCGGCGGATGCCGATGTTGTCGCCGTGCTGGTGGATGTCACCCGCCACAAGGACGAGGCGCAGGAGGCCGTGCTTGCGCGGCTCGAGGAAATCCGCCAGCCGAAGATCCTGATCCTCAACAAGATCGACCTTCTGGGGCGCGAGGAATTGCTGGCCATCGCGCAGTCGCTGAACGAGCGCGCGAAATTCGAGGCGACCTTCATGATCTCCGCTCTCGCGGGTTCGGGCGTGAAGGATATCCTGGCCGATCTCGCGCGCCGCCTGCCGAAGGGACCCTGGCTTTACCCCGAGGACGAGATTTCCGATGCGCCCTTGCGCTTTCTCGCGGCGGAAATCACCCGCGAGAAGATCTTCGAGCGCCTGCATGACGAATTGCCCTATCGCTCTACGGTGGAGACCGAAAGCTGGAAGGTTCTGAAGAATGGCGAATTGCGCGTCGAGCAGGTGATCTATGTCGAGCGCGAGAGCCAGCGGAAGATCATGCTCGGCGAGAAGGGCCGCACCATCAAGGCGATCGGCTCGGCCGCGCGCGCGGAGATCGCCGAGGCGGCGGAAACCAGGGTGCATCTCTTCCTCTTCGTGAAAGTGCGCGAGAACTGGACCGACGATCCCGAGCGCTATCGCGAGATGGGCCTCGAATTCCCCAAAGAGCCAAAGGCGTAAAATCGGATGGAATGGCGCGACGAGGGCCTTGTTCTCGCCACGCGCCGCCACGGCGAGCGCGACTCCCTCCTCGAGGTGATGACCGAGGCGCATGGCCGGCATCTCGGCCTCGTGCGCGGCGGGCGTTCGAGCCGCATCGCCCCGATGCTCCAGCCCGGCAATCGCGTCTCGCTCGTCTGGCGCGCGCGGCTCGAGGAGCATCTTGGGCAGTTCACGGCGGAAACGCTGGAAGCGCGGGCCGGGCAGGTGCTGGCTTCGCCGCTGGCGCTTCAGGCCGTGAACCACCTGGGAACGCTGCTGCGCCTGCTGCCCGAACGCGAGCCCCATGCGCAGGTCTATGCCGCGGCCGACGGCCTTTGCGGGCTTCTGGGAGAGCCGTTTCTGCTGGCCGAAACGCTGGTGCGTTTTGAACTGATGATCCTGCGCGAACTCGGTTTCGGGGTCGATCTCTCCGAATGCGCGGCCACGGGGCAGCGCGAGGATCTCATCTTCGTCTCGCCGAAATCGGGCCGCGCGGTTTCACGCGAGGCCGGCGAGCCTTATGCGCCGAAGCTCCTCGCCTTGCCCGGCTTCCTGCTCGCCGGGCCATCCCGCCCGGATGAAACGCCCGCCATGGCCGCGCTGCTCGCGGGCTTCCGGCTCAGCGGGTTCTTCCTCGCCCGCCACGTCTTCGAGCCCCGCGCCCTGCCGCCCAGCTCGGGCCGGGCCGCCTTTCTGTCGCTGCTCGAGGCACTCCCGCCCAATCGTTGAGCACGAAACATTTTCGACATTTCAGGCAAATTTTAGCGATCTTTTTCATCGAATTCTTCGTCTTTGGCGGCTTACCTGATCGGGACCTAGGAGAGGGACCATGTGGACTGCAGAAGCAGGACGTTCATTCGCACGCGATCGCAGCGGAGCCGCCGCTCTGATGTTTGCCCTGTCGCTGCCCATGTTGCTGGGCGGAATGGGCCTCGCCGTGGATTACGCCATGGTCTCCCGCCAGCGGGCCGCGCTGCAATCCGCCTCCGACAGCGCCGCCCTCGGAGCCGCGCGCGAAATGATCATCGCCGAGCCGTCCCCGACGCGCGTGCAGGCGGTGGCGAAGCGGACCGTCGACTCCATCCTTTCCGAGAGCGGGCGCGTCAGGCGTCCGAGGATCGACTGGACCGTGACCTCGGTGCTGGATGACATGAGCAAAAGCGTCATCGTGAAAGTGTCTCGGCCCGTGAAGCCGGTTTTCGCGAAGATCTATGCCTTTCTGGGTTTCGTGCCTGATCCCTGGGTGATGGAAACCTCGTCGAAGGTCATCCTGTCCCAGAATTCCAAACTTTGCATGCTTCTCACCGGTGACAACGGCACGGTGCTCGAACTGAGGAAGAATGCGCGCCTCACCGGAACGCAGTGCTCGATCCATTCGAATTCACGCTCGCCCAGCGGCATCAGGCTGGGCGAAGGCTCCCAGCTGGTGGCGGATCTCGTCTGCTCGCGGGGGGGCATCAACAATCAGGGCAGCACCATCCGGACCGACACCCTGAACGATTGCCCGCCCGTGGAAGACCCGCTGCGGGCGCGGCCGGCCCCGCCGGTCGGCTCCTGCATCGCGGCGAGCCGTCTGGTTTTCAAGAGCGGGACACATGCCCTGAAACCGGGCACCTATTGCGGCGGGGTCGATGCCCGGGGCACGGCCAAGGTCTTCCTCAATCCGGGCATCTATGTGTTTCACGACGGGGACCTCAACGTGACCCATGATGCCGAGATACGCGGCAAGCATGTCGGCCTCTATTTCCGCGGGGCGGCATCCTATTTCCGCTTCCGCGACAATGCTCTCGTGAATCTGACCGGCCCGAAGGACGGCCCCATGGCAGGCCTGCTGATCTGGCGCGACCGCGCGAACAACCTTTCGGACAAGGCTGCCGGACGAGATTCCTCTCAGACCAACTCGGTCAACGCCAACCGCGCGATGCGTCTTACGGGCACCATCTATCTGCCGGAAGGGCAGCTCTTCATCGGCGCGAAGGCGCCGGTCGCGCAGGTCTCGGATTACACGGTGATCCTCGCGCGAAAGCTCGAATTGTCAGACGGGCCGAACCTCGTGCTGAACACGAACTATGCCGGTTCGGACGTGCCTGTGCCGCAGGACCTCGGCCCGATCGGGCTCAGGAACCTGCGCCTGACGAACTGAGATTTCCGAAGGTTTCATGCCGACGCATTACGGAAGAACCGTAGTTTTTGAGCCAAATTGTGCAGCCTGATTAAACAACTTGCACGATCTTCCTTTGGCCCGTTTCGCTTATCTCTTATCCAGAGACTGCATCGTTCCGCCTGCGAGGAGGACAAGGCCATCATGATTGCCGGGGGTTCCAACGGTCCAAACAGCTCGTCGCGGTTCCTGCGAGAGGGGCTTGCCCTGTTCCGGGATCGCCGTGGCTCTACGATCACGATCTTCGCTCTTGCCCTGCCTTCGGTTCTCGCTCTCGTGGGTGGCGCGGTGGATTATGCCGCCGTCGTGCGCGACCAGAGCCGTCTGCAAGCGGCAGCGGATGCCGCGGCGCTCGCGGTGGCGCGCGAAATGTCCATGGGGCCGATGAGCCCGGATCGCGTGCAGACGCTGGCCACGACCTATGCCGCAGCGCAGTTCACCGATCCGCCGCGCGTCGCCGGAACGATCGTCGAGAACGGGATGGGCGTGCAGGTGCGCATCCAGAAGCCGGCCGAAGCGCCACTCGGCATCCTGCCGATGCTCGGCAACTTCAGCGATCTTTCGGCCAGCGCGGTGGCGCGGATAAACGCAGATTCCAAGCCGATCAAGCTTTGCTTGCTTGCGTTGGGCGAGAAGCGAAATAGCGGCATCTTCATGCACAACAATTCGGTGATCATGGCGCCGCAATGCATGCTGCAGTCCAACTCCACTGTTCGCGAAGCGATCATCATCCAGCAGGGTTCGAAGCTCCAGTCGAACCTCACCTGCGCGAGGGGGGGAATCGCGAACCATGCGGGCATCCTCCAGACCACCCTTCTGACGGATTGCCCGCCGGTGGCGAACCCGCTCGCAAAGAAGCCAGAGCCGCCCGTGAATGGCCCGTGCCTCGCCAACAAGCTGGTGATCCGCGATTCGGAGAAGCGAACGCTCTTGCCCGGAGTCTACTGCAACGGCGTCACCATCGAAGGCTCCGCCAGGGTCACGCTTGCGCCCGGCGTCTTCGTGTTCCGTGGTGGGCCGCTCATCACGAGGCAGAACAGCGAGTTGCTCGGCAATGGCGTGACGCTGATGTTCTCCGGCCGGAAATCCTACTTCCGGTTCCTCGATAACAGCCTGATCCGCCTCTCGGCGCCAATCAACGGTATCAGCGCCGGAATGCTGCTGTGGGAGTCCCGCACCTTCTTGAAAGGCGCGAATTCCTGGCTCAATGGCGGTTGCGGCGATGCCATAGGCGATGATGACGATGACAGAGGCACGTTTGGCTGTTCCTTCCGGACAGGGGGTGGTGTTGCGCCGATCAGGAAGTCCAACGAGCATCATATCAATTCGGAACGCGCCCGGGAAATGACTGGCACCATCTATCTGCCCGAAGGTTTGCTCCTGGTTGACAGCCGCCGGCCCATTGCGGACCAGTCGCCCTTCACGATCATCGTGGTCAGCCGCCTCGATCTCTATGATGGGCCCAGCCTGGTGCTGAACGCCAATTACGACGGTACGCCGGTTCCGGTGCCGCCCGGGCTCGGCCCGATCGGCGCGAAGAGCGTGCATCTCGGCAATTGAGGCTCGAGGCTGGGGGAAACCCGGCTGCGGCGCTTTACGCGAATCGCCCCATCCTCTAGCCGGGTTCCATGGGAAAACCGGTAGAACCGCCGCCCGAAGGGGCCACCGAGATTGTTCCGCTGCGCGCGGCGCTGGAAGAGCGTTATCTCGCCTATGCGCTCTCGACCATCATGCACCGCGCCTTGCCCGATGCGCGCGACGGGCTGAAACCCGTGCATCGGCGCATTCTCTACGGAATGCATCTCCTGCGGCTGAACCCGGCTGCGCCCTTCAAGAAGAGCGCGAAAATCGTCGGGGACGTGATGGGCACGTTCCACCCGCATGGTGACCAGGCGATCTACGACGCGCTCGTGCGTCTGGCGCAGGATTTCTCCTCGCGTTATCCGCTGGTCGACGGGCAGGGCAATTTCGGCAATGTCGATGGCGATGGCGCCGCCGCCTATCGCTATACCGAAGCGCGGATGACCGAGGTTGCCCGCCTGCTGCTCGAAGGCATCGATGAGGATGCCGTCGCCTTCCGTCCGAACTATGATGGGCTCAACGAGGAGCCGATCGTTCTCCCCGGCGCCTTCCCCAACCTGCTCGCCAATGGCGCGCAGGGCATTGCGGTGGGCATGGCGACCTCGATCCCGCCCCATAACGCGGCCGAACTCTGCGCTGCCGCGATGGCGCTGATCGATGATCGCAATGCGTCGCTCGAAGCCCTCCTGCAGCACGTGCCGGGCCCGCTGGCACAAGGAGGAGACGGGGCGGGGCACTTACGTGGTCGTCGTCACCGAGAGTCCCTATCTCGTGCAGAAATCGCGGCTGATCGAGAAGATCGCCGAACTTCTCAACGAGAAGAAGCTGCCGCTTCTGAAC
>NZ_JBJTDY010000103.1:0-16923 GCF_046092605.1 Rhabdaerophilum sp.
TGCCGAAATGGTTCGAGCATTACAATACGGTTCATCCCCACAGCGCGCTGGGATATCGTTCTCCGCGCGAGTTCATCAACGAGCGTTCAAATCGAGAGGCTCTGTCCGAAACTTAAGGGGCGAAAACACGGGGCGAGAATCCGGATTCCGTCCGGACGCGTTCCGCTCCGGTCGCCATCTCTGCCAGCAGCAAGCCGATTTTCATGTGACAGACGAAAAATCGGCAAGCCGCCTTGTTTCGGTGGTCCCCGTGGGATTTGGCGATCAGGCAGCCTGGATTTCCGCAACAAAGGCACGGGCATCCGCCGCGACCTTTTCGGAATCGCCGGCGAGTGCTTCGGCAGCGGCCAGCATGGCCCGCGCGGCCCGGCCGGTCTCGGCAACATTTTTCGTGATCTCGGAGAGGCGAGCATTGACCTCGTCACAATGGCCGGCCGTTCCGGATGTGAATTGCGCGATCTGGGCCTTGGTCTCCTGTTGACGCAAGACAATCGCGGCGATCGACTGGTTCTGGCGATCAAGCGCACTCACCGCACCCTCGATTGCCTCGATTGCGGAAAAAAGGTCCGTGGTATCGTGCAGGATCTGCCCGATCTGACTCGTGATTTCCCGCGTCGCCTGCTCGGTCTGCAAGGCTAGCGCCTTGACTTCCCCGGCCACAACGGAGAAGCCGCGTCCGGCCGCGCCTGCCCGGGCGGCTTCAATCGTGGCATTGAGGGCAAGAAGGTTGGTCTGCGACGCAATCGCGCTGATGGATTGGGTGAAGCCCTGGATTGCCCGCGCATTCGCCGCGAGAGCTTCCGCGCGCTGAAGAGCAGCCGTTGCTTCCTTTGCCACATTGCCGGTCAAGGCCTCGCTCTGCGCGATCGAGACCGTCACGTCGTTGACGGATTGCGCGATGGTCTCGGCGACCACAGTCAGGGCCTGCGAGGATTCACGGGCGCCGGAGGAGAGGATGGCGACATCCTCGATTTTCCGGGCGGATTGGGTAACCTGGTCCTGCATGTTGTTGGCGAGGCTCAGGATCTGGCCCGAAGACTGGTTCAGGTCGTTGACGATGCCATCGACATTTTCGCCGAACTGGCCGGAAACATGGGACAGGAAAGCCTGCCTTCGCTGTTCGGCCTGGGCGGTGAGGCTGTGCTCGAGTTCTTCGCGATCGATCTGGGCTTGCCGGAAAGCCTGCAGGGCCTGCGCCATGACGCCGATCTCGTCCTTGCGTTCGAGAAAGGGGGTCTCGCGCTCGGTTTGCCCGGCGGCGATATTCTCCATCACCGAAGCCATGTGGCTGAAATCCGCCAGAACCTTCCGTACAGCCATCAGGATGAAGACAAACGATCCCAAGACCACGATACTGGCTATGACCAGCATCAGCTCAATGAGGTTCTGGCTGGCTTGCAGGGCGCCGAGCTCGCCTTCTGCCTTCGCGACCTGCTCCGCCACGATCTTCTCGACCAGCTCGATGATATGCTGTTCGCGCTTTGCGGCATCGTTGGAATAGAGATTGACGCCCCGATTTCGGTTCGTGCTGGCCAGTTCGTCCGAGATCAGCGTCATGATCTTGGTGTATTCCGCAATCAGTGGGGTCACGGTCGCCACCATCTCTGGCGCTACCGGGCGTTTTTCCTCCAGCAGGCTCAGTAGCCTCTCGCGGAGTTGCTGGGCTTGTATTTCCTGGGGGCGCCGACGGGTAATGGCCTGTGCCAGCGATGCGGCCTTGAACTCACGAACCACCGTCAGGAGGGTGCGGAACCCCTCGGCCTTCGAGAGCGCAGCGGATGCCGAGGCAAAGCTCTGCTGGTTGGCTGCGAGGATAGACCAAAGCACCATTCCCCCAAGAAGGAATGCGAGGATCAACCCGGCGAAAGTCCAGTTGAAGCGCCGCTTGATCGTCATTGTGCCCCACGTGATGTTCAAAATTTGGGCTCCACGACAACGATTGTCGCGCCGCCGAAAGCTCCGACCTTCTGCTCCAGCCCGTTTCTGAGGTGGCAGGTCGCGCAGGGTTCAGCGATCCTCATCGGCCAATAGCTGACAAGACGCTGGTCGATCTGGGTCGATTTCGGCTCCATCTCGCCCTTGTCGAGCAGGCCGGCGACAAAATCGAGAACGGCCTTGTCCGCGATGATCTTGTCCGGCGCGGAATCACGATTGATCAGTTCGCTTGGCCGCGTCGTGACGATCGCCTGGTACTTGCCGTTCGCCTGCTTGTTGAAAAGCTCGAGCAGCTGCGCGCGGAAGAAGGCGGGCACGAAGGCGTCCTGCCCCCCTTTGACCATGTCGGACCGGTATCTGCCGGTCACCGCATCGAAGGCTTCCGCGAAGGCCTTGCGAATTTCTTCCAGCTTGGGGTCAGGCGCCTGTTGGAAATCCGCATTGGCGAGCTTGCGGAACTGCTCGAGGAAGGCCTGCCGAAGCTTGCCCGCATCCGCCTCCTCGGCAGGCAGCGTGCCGGCATTGATCTTGGCCTGCAGGCCGGCAACCACGGCCGTGGCGGCATTGGTGATGAGGTTGATTTCCTTGGAGACGTCGCCCTGACTGGGTGCGGCCTGCACACCGAGCGTGAGAAGCCCGGCAACGGCCAAGGATACCATGAGAAACTTTACCGGTCGAGACATCGCATTCCCCCGCCAAGATCTGTCCGGATATGACAACGACCCAAGATTGGACCAGATTGTTTAAGCGACGGTTCACTTGGGAGCGTATGGAATTGAATGGCGCAAACCGTGGCTGCTATGGCGGCTCAGGCTCGCGGCCAGCACCATTCGGGCGGGAGCGGCGACCCTGATCATCGCGGGGCCTCCTGCGAGAGGCCGCCCCGCAGATACAGGATCGCGGCGCCCGCGCTGATCAGATAGGTGATGACGCCGAGTGCATTGGCCGTGGCATAGTCGCCATAGGCGTTGATGCGGAAGGCCATGTCGACGGTCGGCATGGTCGGTTGCGAGCTCGACACCGTCAGCGGCACCGACAGCACCGAGAGCATCGTCACGAAGTAGAACACGAACGCGACCAGCAGCGTCTGCATGACCTGCGGCAGCGCAAGTTCGATCAGCACCCGCAGCCGCGAAGCGCCGAGATTGCGGCCGGCCTCGAACCAGTCGCCGTTGATCGGGCCATCCAGCACCATCGGCGTGACCATGCCCGTCATGCGCAGGCCAGCCACCAATGTCGTGGTCTTGCGGTGACCGTGCGGGAAGTCCATCCGCAGGCGTTCGCCTCTCGGGCATCAGCCATGCGAGCGGGCCATGTTGGTCGCAGTCCACGTCTCATCGATAAACACGAGGCGTTCCGGCTCCAGATCGATCTGACCATCAAACCAGTCGCGACGCTGCTTCAGGATATCGGGACGGTCCTGCTCGATGGCGTGGCCGGTCTTTTTTGCGCGTCATGCCCCGACGCGCGAAGAAGCGGTGGAGCCCGGCGACGGAGACGGATAGGCCCATCCCGGCCAGTGCCTGACGCAATTCCTCGGGAGAGATGTCCTTGCGCGCCTCCCACAGGGCGAGGATCTCCGCTCCCCGCACCTCGACGCGATGCGATCGCGTGTCGCCACAATGAGGTTTGGGAGCAAGATCACCCGTTGTCCGTCGCTGCAAGAAGCGGCGACTGCGAATCCATCGAAAGATGGCTGACCCATCCATGCTGACCTCCATCACCAGCACGGATCTTGAATCAGATTGCACGCGACGAGGGATTCCCATGCCGATTCAGGCCGCTCGAAAAACGCTCCGGTCAAGGGGCCACTTCATCCGCCCGGCACGAGGGGTCACAGCATCAACTTCCCTGATAGCCGAACTGGCGGGGTAGCCAGAGCACGGTTTCGGGGAACACGATCATCACCAGCAGCGTGGCGATGAGCACGATCAGCCATGGCCAGATCGATTCGATGATCGTTTTCAGCGGAATGCCCGTGATGGCATTCAGCACGAAGAGCACCACGCCATAGGGCGGCGTGATGAGCCCGATCATGCAGTTCACCACCGCGACGATTCCGAAATGCACGAGATCGATGCCGAGCGCCTTCACCGTGGGGATGAAGACCGGGAGGATGACGAGGATGATCGTCGCGGCATCAAGAAAACAGCCCAGAACCAGGAACAGCACGTTCAGCATCAGGAGGAACATGAGCGGGGAAACTTCCACGCCCCTCATCAATTCCGAAACTTGTGCCGGAATGTTCTCGCTTGCGACGATGTAGTTGAAGATCAGCGCCGAGCCGATGATGAGGCCGACGGAGGCGCTGGAACGCACGCTGTCATGCATCACCGCGCGCACGGTCGCGAAATTGAGCGCGCGGTAGAAGACGGCCGCCACCAGGAAGGCATAAGCCGCCGCGATTGCTGCGGCCTCGGTGGGCGTGGTGGCACCGCCATAAATTCCGCCCAGCAGGATGATCGGCATCAGCAGCGCAGGGAAGGCCCGGAAGGTGATCCGGGGAATCTCCCGCAAGGGCACCGGCTCTTCGAGCGGCACGTTCAGCCGATGCGCCATGTAGGAATTCAGCGCCATCATCACCGCCGTCATCATCAAGCCGGGGATGACGCCACCGAGAAAGAGATAGCCGATCGAGGCGTCGGAAACGATGGAATAAAGCACCATCGGGATCGAGGGCGGGATGATCGGGCCGATCACCGAGGTCGCCGCCGTGATCGCCGCCGCGTAGCCCAGGGGGTAGCGGTTGTCCTTGATCATCATCGCGATCTGCATCTTGCCGGTGCCGACGATATCGGCGACCGCCGAGCCGGACATGCCCGCGAAGATGAGGCTCAGCACCACATTCACGTGGCCGAGGCCGCCGCGCAGGCGCCCGACCAGAGCCAGGCAGAAGGCGGTGAGGCGATCCGAGATCGAGCCGGCATTCATGAAGTTCGCCGCCACGATGAAAAGCGGGATCGCGAGGATCACGAAGCTGTCATAGAGGCCCTGGATGATCTGCTCGGCCGCAAGACCCAGATCCTGCCCCTTCACCGCGAGATAGACGATGGCCGAGATGATCATCGCATAGGGGATCGGCGCGCCGATCGTCGCGAGCAAGATCAGGACGGAAAGGCAGCTGAGAAGCGGGAAGCTCATTGAACGTGATGCCCGTCCTGCGCCTCACGGCCATCAAGCACATGGGGATCTGCCCCGCGCAGGAGCAGGGCGCTGCGCCAGAAATAGCGCAGCACCATCATCACCGCGAAGAGGCCGTAGATCGAGAACACGATATCAAGGCGGATGCCCAGAACCGCGCTGCGCTTGATCTGGTAGAAATCGATATAGCTCCAGGTCGCCGGCAGGGCCGCGAGGAAGCCGCCACCGATCGCCACGGCCGAGACGATCGCGAAAATCCGGCGCGTGCGGGCGCGCACGGAATCGTAGAGGATGTCGAAGCGGACATGATCCTTCTCGGTCAGCACGAAGGCGCCGCCCCAGAAGACCAGCCAGAGCCAGAGCGTGAGACACGCCTCGAGTGTCCAGGATACCGGCGCGTTGAAGATGTAGCGCGCCACGATCTGGATGAGGAAGACCACGAAAAGCCCGCCCAGCATGAGGGCCGCAATGTCCAGCGCGACCGATCGGGCGAATTTCACCAGTCGGGACATCCTGCCTCCCCCCAAGAAAGGCGGTTGGCCGGTCAAAGCCGGCCTCCCGTTGTCACCTGACGGCGTTGATCTTGTCGATCATGCCCGGCGGCCAATCCTTGGCGAATTTGGAGGCGAGGTAATCGGCCTGCACCTTCTTGCGGAAGGCGTCGATATCCGGCGTGTAGACCTTGAGACCCTTCTCCTTGAAGAAGCCCTCGAGTTCAGCCTCGAGCGCGAGCTGCTTCCTGCGGCCACTTTCAGCAGCATCATCCGCCGCCTTCTGCACGATCGCCTGCTGGGCCGGGGTGAAGCGGTCCCACACCTTCTTCGACAGCGCGATGTAGTTCTGGTCCACGAGGTGGCTCGTGAGCACGATCTGCTTCGTCACCTCGAAGAACTTGGAATCGCGCACGGTCGGCAGGGGGTTGTCCTGCCCATCCACCGCGCCACTCTGCAAGGCCGTGTAGATTTCGGTGAAGGCCACCGGAACCGGGTTTGCGCCCAGCGCCTGGCCAAGGAAGAGCCACGCTTCCGTATTCGGCATGCGCAGCTTGATGCCGGCCATGTCAGCCGGGGTCTTGATCTCCTTGTCGGTGCGCAGGTTCACCTGGCGACGACCGAGATACATGACCGAGAGAAGCTTCACGCCGAGACGATCCTCGGTGGTCTTCTTCAGGTCGTTCATCAGGGGATCGGCGAAAACCTTCTTCTGGTGCTCGGCATCGCGCAGCAGGTAGCCGGCGGTGAAGATCGACCAGCCGGGGATCAAAGTCGCCAGTTCCTGCGGCGAGGTGATCGACATTTCGAGGTTGCCGCGGGCAATCGCCTCAAGCTCGGTGCCCTGCTTGAAGAGCGTGGCGTTCCAGTGCGGCTGAAGCGTCGCGAAATCCTTCACCGCCGGGCCGAAGATATCGGTCATCGCCACGGCGCGCTGGTCCGTCGGTGTCATGGGTGCCGAAAGGCGCAGGGTCACGCCTTGCGCCAAAACCGGCGTCATGCCGGCACCGAAGGCGGCGCCGGCCGCGCCAGCCAGCGCGGCATTCCGCAACAGGGTGCGGCGATCAAGTTTCATCGTCATGCGTTCCTCCCGGTTCGAATTCCCGACGGCCGCTCTCGCCGGCGGCTCGCCCTTATCCTGACAGCCCGGCCTTGAAGCGCAAGGCCTGCCTTGGGATGATCAGAATTGTACGATGTGGTTAGTTTGTCAAATGCCCATTGTCATTCTGCGAAGGAACGGCGCGAAACCGCATCGGGCCGGCGCGCGAGATCCGGCAGGAGCGCGATTCCATGCCCGGGTCTGGTGAAATCGACTGTCACTTTCCCGTCCTTGACGATCGGCAGCCCGGTCGCGAGTTCATTGTACCAGCCCGTGTAGAAAGCGCGCACGCTTTCCTGGATGAGCGCGTTGCGGGCATGAAGCGAGAAATGGCAGGAGGCCGCATAGACCACCGGGCCCGTGCAATCATGCGGGGCCACGGGCGTATGCCACGCTTCGGCCATGCCGGCGATCTTCCTTGCCTCCGAAACACCGCCGCACCAGGAGAGATCGAGCATCACCACCCCGGCCGCGCCGGTCTCGAGATATTCGCGGAAGGCATGGGTGTAGGACAGGGTCTCCGAGGCGCAGACCCATGCCTTGGAATGGGCGGCATATTCGCCAAGGTCGCGGATATTGTCGAGCCGGAAGGGGTCTTCGTGCCAGTAGGTGTCGAATTCCGCGAGGCGCTCCGCGAGCTTCTTCGCCATCGGCAAGGACCAGAGCGAGTGGAATTCCACCATGATATTCATCCGGTCGCCCACGGCGTTGCGGATGAGGCGGAAGGGTTCGAGCGCGCGGTTTAGCTCCTCTGCGGTGATGTCCCACCCGCCGGTCCGCTCGGCCGCAATGTCGAAGGGCCAGATCTTCATGCCGGTGATGCCCTGCTCCAGCAGGGAATGCGCGAGCTCATCTGCCCGGTTCAGGAAGGCGTCGAGATCCTCATAGGGCCCGCCCTGCGCGCCGACATGCCAGTTCGCCACGGATTGGGCGCGCGCATCACGGATGTACTTGTAGCCCGCACAGGTGTTGTAGACGCGGATGGAATCGCGGCATCGCCCGCCGAGCATGTCGCAGAGCGGCTTGCCATGCGCCTTGCCGAAAAGATCCCAAAGGGCAATGTCGATCGCGGAATTGCCGCGCGTCTCGGCACCGGCGGAGCGCCAGCCGAGATAGTAGCCCGCCAGTTCGGCATTGATGCGCTCGATCTGGAGCGGGTCCTTGCCGAGGATCTTCGGCGCGACGGTCTCATGCAGATAGGCCTCAACAGCCTTGGGCCCGAGGAAGGTCTCGCCGAGGCCGACAAGCCCTTCATCGGTGTGCAGCAGCACGAAGATGATGTTGCCGAATTCCTCGATGCGCAAGGTTTCGAGCGCGGTGATCTTCATGAAATCAATCCGAAAGCGGGCGGGAGTAATGGCGGAAGGCTTCCGCCGAGGGTTCGCTGGAGGCGCCGGGCTGTTGCGGCTTGAGGAAATGCCCGTCCTTCACGTCAGCGGGTTCGAGGAAGGCATTCTTGATCCACGGGATGTATTCGAGCACCGGGATCGCCTCGTGCCAGTAGGCGAGCTGGACATGCACCTGGCTCATCTCGCCGGCATGCGGCGCCACCGGCAGGCGATGCGCGAGGGCGAGATCGGCGACCTGAATGGTCTCCGTGATTCCGGCGAGGCGGGTCACATCCGGCTGCACCCAATGCAGGGCCCCGGCCTGCACGAAAGCGCGGAAGGCATCGAGCGTGTAGAGCTGCTCGCCCAAGGCCACGGGAATGGAGGTGGCACGCGCGAGCTCGGCATGGGAGCCGACATCATCATACCAGAGCGGCTCCTCGAACCAGAAGATATCGAGCGGCTCGGCCTTGGCGCAGAAGCGCTTGCAGGTGGGCAGATCCCACTTGCCATTGCCGTCGATGGCAAGCGTGATGTTCGGGCCGATGGCCGCGCGGATCGCTTCGAGCCTGGCGACATCCACCATCGGATCGGCATGACCGACCTTCACCTTGATGCGCTTGAAGCCATCGACCTCGATGGCGCGCTTCGCACCATCGATGATCGCAGGGACGCTCAGTGACAGCCAGCCGATATCGGTGTTGTAGGCTTCGAGCCGGGGCTTGGTCGCCCCCCCGAGCAGGTGCCAGAGCGGTTGGCCTGCCTTCTTGGCCTTAAGATCCCAGAGCGAGACATCCACCGCCGCCAGCGCGAGATGCGTGATTCCCGCGCGCCCCACCCATTGCAGTGGCGGATGGCGCAGCAGTTTCAGCCAGAGGCGGGAGATTTCGCTTGCATCCTCGCCGATGAGCAGCGGCGCATAGCAATCGCGGATGCAGGATGTGATGAGCCGATCGGACGGCAGATGGGCATGGGTGCCGGCATAGCCGAAGCCCGAAAGGCCATCCTCGGTCTCGATGCGGCAGCCGACCACGCCCCAATGGCTGACCTGATGGGTCGAGTCGGAGATCGAGCCCCCGGTCACCGGAATGTGCAGGATGAACGGTTCGACGGAACGAATGCGCATGGAAGGCCTACCCCTCGGAATGGAAGCTCCGCGCCGTTGCGGTGCGGAACCTCCCTTGCGAGAAAAAAGATGGACTCAGTTGGTGCCACGGATCTTGGCGAGCGCCGCGTTCATCCTGTCCACGGTCTCAGCGCCCACCACGGGCTTCGCACGCTCGTAAACCGGCTTCACGGCTTCACGCATGCGGGCCTGCTGCTCCGGCGAGATCAGGTTGATGCGCATGCCCTGCTTCTGCAGGTTGGCGAGCGACTGCTCGCCCAGCGCGCGCGAGACCTTGCGCTGCTCCTTCTGGCCCTCGGCGGCACAATCGAAGAGCGCCTTCTGCTCCTCGCCCGAGAGGCGATCGAAAAGCGTCTTCGAATAGAGCACCATGAAGGGCGTATAGGCGTGACGCGTCACGGAGAGGAAGCGCTGCACTTCGTAGAACTTCGAGGTGTCGATGGTGACAAACGGGTTTTCCTGCCCATCGATCGCCTTGGTTTCCAGTGCCGCGAACACTTCCTGGAAGGCCATGGGAATGGCGTTCGCGCCCACGGTCTTGAACGTATCGAGGAAGATGTTGTTCTGCATCACGCGAACCTTGAGGCCCGCGAAATCCTCCGGCTTCTCCACCGGCTTCTTCGAGTTGGTCAGGTTGCGGAAGCCGTTCTCCCAATAGGAGAGGTTGATCAGGCCCACGCCCGGCATCTTGTCGGAAATATACTTGCCGAGTTCGCCATCAAGAATGCCATCGGCTTCCTTCTCGTTGGCGAAAAGGAACGGCAGGTCGAACACGCCGAGATCGGGCAGGATGCCGATCAGCGGCGAGGTCGAGGTCACCACCATTTCCTGCGTGCCCGAGCGCAAGGCCTGTGTCGCCTGCAGGTCACCGCCGAGCGCACCGCCCCAGAAGGCCTGAAGCTTCATCTTGCCACCGGATTTATTGGCCAGGCACTCGGTCATCACCTTGATGCCGTTGCCGACCGGATGCTCCGCATTGACGCCGTTCGAGACACGGATGGTGCGTTCGGCGAACTGAGCCTGCGCTCCAGCCGTCATCAGGGCGAGTGCCCCGACTGCTGCGAGGAGTGTCTTCTTGATCATGGTCTTCCTCCCTTGAATTCGCGGATCTTTGAGCCCGCGGGTTAGTAGCCCAGCAACATCTGGACAAATTGCACGAAGTCGATGCGCCCCTGCAGAAGCCGGAAGGGTGCCATCACGAGCGGTGGCCAGAGCACCAGCAAGAACAATACGATACTCTGCGCGATGAGGAACGGGTGAATCCCGCGGATGACATCCGTCATTGAAACCCTGGCCACGCCGGCCACCACATTGAGCACGATGCCGACCGGCGGCGTGATCAGGCCGATCGCGTTGTTCATGATGAAGAGCACACCGAAATAGATCGGATCAATACCCGCCTGCTTCACGATGGGCATGAGAACCGGCGTAAGGATGAGGACAGTGGGCGCGAAATCCAGCGCCGTACCCACGACAAGCACCAGGACCATCAGGACGAACATCAGCAGCATCTTGTTGCCGGTGAAGACCTCCAGCATCTTGCCGATCTCTCCGGGAATGTTGGCGGCCGTGATAAGCCAAGAGGAAATCAGCGCCGCGGCCACCAGGAACATGATGATGCTGGTCATTTTCGCTGCGGCCAGGAACAGCCCGTAGAGCTGGCTGGGCTTTAATTCCTTGTAGATGAACATGCCGACGAACAGCGCGTAGACGGTTGCCACCACGGCCGCTTCGGTCGGCGTGGCGAAGCCGAAGCGGATCGAGCCGAGGATGAAGACCGGCATGGCGAGTGCCCAGGCGCCGTCCTTCGTGGCCTGCCAGCGCTCGCCCCAGCTTTGCCTGGGATAGGCCTTGAGCGTTTCCTTCCGGGCCACCCACCACCAGGCGAAGACGAGGCTTGCGCCCATGAGGATGCCTGGGAAAACGCCCGCGAGAAAGAGCTGCGGAATGGAAACGTTCGCCGCTACTCCGAAGATCACGAAGCCGATCGAAGGCGGGATGACCGGCGCGATGATGCCGCCCGAGGCGATGAGGCCGGCCGAGCGGGGCACGTTGTAGCCCGCATCGCGCATCATCGGGATGAGGATCGCGGCGAGCGCCGCCGTATCGGCCGCCGCCGAGCCCGAGAGCGAGGCCATGATCACCGCCGCGATGATCGCCACATAGCCGAGGCCGCCATGGCGATGACCAATCAGCGCCAGCGCGAAATTCACGATGCGCTTCGAAAGACCGCCGGCATTCATCAGCTCGCCGGCGAGCATGAAGAAGGGAATGGCGAGCAGGATGAAGCTGTCCGCGCCATCCAGCATCTTCTGGGCGATGACCTGCGCATCGAAGGCCGGATAGATGCCGATCGCGACCATCCAGCCCATCAGGGCCACGCCGCAGACCATCAGCGCGAAGGCGCAAGGCATGCCCAGCGCCATCGCCCCGCAGAGCGAGACAAGGAAAACGATAACGGTCATTCGAGCCGCCCCTTGAGGGAATGGGCGGCGGCGTCATCGCTCATTTCGCCTGCGAAGAGATCGAGCTCGCCGGGGCGCAAACGGCCGGTCAGCGCGCGGACAAGCCGCGCCGCGACCATCAGGCCAATGCCGAAGGAGGTGAAAATCCCCACGCCGAACACCCATAACATGTTGATGCCGGTGACCGGCGCGAGATTGGTGTAGTTCAGCGGCGCCTGCTTCCAAGTGCCCCAGAAAAAGAGCGCGCAGCAGCCGAGAACGAGAATGTCGCTCAGGACCATGCAGACCCAGCGCCCGCGCGGGCCAAGCACCCGCACCAGCGCATCCACGCCCAGATGCGCATGTTCGCGCATCACCACGACGGCGCCGATAAAGGTGAGCCAGACGAAGAAGAACCGGCTCATCTCCTCCGAGAAGGTGAGGCCGCTATCCGCGAACCAGCGCAGCATGACATTGCCGAAGACCATCACCACCATGCCGGCCAGAAGGAAGACCAGCAGGGCCTCCAGCGCCCGGAAAAACATCCGCTCCAGCGCCATCATCCCCCCACCCCCGCAATGAATCCCGGATCGACCGGCCCACCTCGGTCGATATCCTCGCGAGCCCCCAGAATGAGCCGCCGCATCCCAAGCCGCGCGCCCTCGGGGTCGCGCGCCGCGATCCGGTCCGCCACCACACGATGAAGCGGCAGCGAGGCCGCCGCCCCGTCACGATTGCGCACGGAAAGCCGGATTGACACTTTCAGGATCGCCGTGATCAACGGCGACAAGGCCGCGAAGAACTGGTTGTGCGCCGCCGCCAGAATGCTCGTGTGGAAGTCGATATCCGCCACGAAATAGCGGCCCTGCCCGTCCACCGCCGCCGCCATGTCGGCATAGGCCGCCTCGATCCGCGCGAGGTCATCCGACGTCGCGCGGCGCGCGGCGAATTCGCATCCCGCGGGCTCGAAGGTGAGGCGCAGGTCGATCACGTCGCGCAGCAGGTCCTCGTCCACGCCGGCGGCGAAGCGCCAGTCGATCACATCCGGATCGTAGAGGTTCCAGCTCGATTTCGGCTGGACACGCGTGCCGACCCGTGGCCCCGTGGTGAGGAGCCCCTTCGCCACAAGGGTCTTCACGGCTTCGCGCACCACGGTGCGGCTCACGCCAAGCTCCGAGCACAGAGCCGGCTCGATGGGCAGGGTGGTCCCGGGCGGATAGGTTCCGCCCGTGATCCAGCCGGCGATCGCCGCCACGCAATCGGCGTGAATGCTGGTGACTTTCCTCATGCCAATGATCGTATGATACGATCTATGAGCGCGTCAAGCTCGATTTTCGGGCATGAAACCGAAGTTCTGGACGGCTCTGGCCGGCGCAGCGAAGGTATATCACAAATTCCTGAATTCGCTCAGGAAAGGATACGAACCAGCCAGAGCGCCAGGGTCGGGAACACCAGAACGAGGCCCAATCGCAGGAGATCCGCTGCGAGAAACGGCAGCACGCCACGATAGGTCGCAAGGAGCGGCACATCCTTCGCGATCTGATGGATCACGAACACATTGAGCCCGATGGGCGGGGCCGTGAGACCAATGCCCACAACGATCAGCACGAGAATGCCGAACCAGATCGCCACATCATCCTGGAACATGCCGAAATCGAGCCCCTGGACGATGGGGAAGAAAACCGGCAGCGTCAGCAGGATCATCGCGAGCTCGTCCATCACCGCGCCGAGCAGAATGTAGAAGGCGAGCATCGCGATCAGCACGAGATAGGGGGAATAGCCGAGCCCGCCGACCCATTCCCCGGCAACGGTCGGCAGGCGCGAGAGCGCGAGGAAGGCTCCGAACACCTCCGCCCCGAGCAGGATGATGAAGATCATCCCGGAGGTCACGGCCGTCTGCCGCAGGGCCTCGCGGATATCGACGAGCGAGAGGCTGCGCTGCATCAAGCCTGCGGCGAGCATCGCGATCGTGCCGACCGCCGCGCCTTCCGTGGGGGTGAAGACGCCACCATAGATGCCGCCCACCACGATCAGCGCGATGACAAGGGCCGGCACGATGGAAATTTCCGCAAAGGCGAGCGTCAGCGCCACGAGCAGGCCAACCACCACCAGCGTGCTCGGCAGGGCTTCGGTGAGGCCGACATAGAGCACGAGAGCCGCAAACAGCGCGCCGAGTGCGCGCAGCCAGACGGGCCGGCGGGCCGGCGGCAACTCCTCGGGCGCAGGCATAACGGGCGCGAGGTCGGGGTTCCGCCGCACCACCAGCGCGATGACGATGCAATAGAACAACGCCGCCATCAAACCGGGTATCAGCGCGGCCTGGAACAGCTTCGCGATGTTCTGCTCGGTGGTGATCGCATAGACCACGAGGATCACCGAGGGTGGGATGAGGATACCCAAAGTGCCGCCCACCGCAATCGTGCCGGTCGCGAACCCGCCATTATAACGGTAGCGGCGCAGTTCCGGCAGCGCGGCACGCCCGAAGGTCGCGGTCGTCGCGACCGAGGAACCGCAGATCGCCCCGAAAGCCGTGCAGGCGCCGATCACCGCCATGCCGAGGCCGCCGCGAGTCTGCCCAAAGCCGCGCTCGGCTGCCTTGAACAGGGCCCGAGCGATGCCGGCGCGCTCGGCCAGCGCGCCCATGAGGATGAAGAGCGGAATGACCGACAGCGTGTAGTTCGAGAACTGGTGATAAGTGTTGGTCTTCATGTAAGCGAGGAACGGCCCCACGCCATTGAGCATCGAATAGCCAACCCCCCCGACAACGAGCATCGAGAGGCCGACGGGCATGCGCAGCGCCATCAGCGCGAGCATTGCGGCAAAGCCCGCAAGGGCGATCTGCAGGCTGGTCATGTCCCGCTCCGGATAAGGCGCGCAGCCGAGATCAGCGCGGAAAGAACGAGCAGCAATGCGAGCAACGCGCAGAGGAAGATGGCCGGCCAGACCAGCAATTGCAGCTGCATGGTCGTCTCGCGGCTGTTCAGCGCTTCGAGCGCGCCGGTCGCAAGGCCATGCGCCATCAAGGCCGCGACACCGGCATAGACCAGATCCCAAAGGGCATCGAGCAGCGCGCGCCCTCGCGCGGGCAGGCGGGTTGTCAGGCTGTCGACCATGATGTTCCCGCGCTGCACCTGCGTATACGGCAGGCAGCAGAAGACCGCGAGCGCGGTCGCCATTTTCACGAATTCGAAATCGCCCTCGATCGGGCTCGAGAAAAGCCAGCGGCCGAGCACGCTGATGCTGACAAGCGCTGCCACGCCGAGTGCGAGCAATCCGCCGCTGATCGCGACCCAGCCGATCGCACGATCGATCGCCGGCTGGGCCTGCCAGAGCGTTCCGGGCGCGGTCGGATCATCGGACATGGAAACGTTCGGCCATCGGGGGGAGGAGGCGGTTTCAGAAGCAGGACGGCCCGGCAGGCACAAGGGCTGCCGGGCCATGATCTTGTTAACCTGCAAAGATCATCAGGCCATTTTCTCGAACTTTGCGATCAGCGATTTCACCTCCGCGATCAGGGCGGCGCCATCAATGTTCCTGGCCTTCATCTGCTCGATCCAGGCCGCGTGAACGGGCTCGGTGGCCTTGATCCACCTGTCCTTTTCCTCTTCGGAGATGACGGTGATGGTGTTGCCGCGGCTGCGGACGACGTTGGAGATGGTCTTGGCCTCGCTGTCCCACATGTTGCCCGCCATGTCGGCGAAGACCATGCCGAGATTCTTGTCGAGGACCGCGCGGAGATCAGCCGAAAGGCTATCATATTTCGCCCGGTTCATCGCAAGGAAGAAGGTCGCGGTGTAGAGCGTCGGGGAGCCCGGAATCTCCGTGTGGAAGCGGGTAAGCTCGTGCACTTTCACCGCCGGCACGACTTCCCACGGGATGACCGCGCCATCGATGACCTTCTGCGCAAGACTCTCGGGCACCTGCGGAACCGGCATGCCGACCGAGGTCGCGCCCAGAGCCTTCAGCGCCTCACCCGCGAGACGGGTGGGGTTGCGCAGCTTCAGGCCCTTCAGGTCATCCATGGTGCGGACCTGCCTGTTGGCATGGATCACCCCGGCATCATGCGCCCAGAAGGCGAGAAGCTTCACTTCCCTGGTTTCCTCCATCAGGTGCTTGCCGGTGAATTCGTTGGCGGCGCGTGCATTCACGATGGCGCGGTTCGCGGCGATGAAAGGCAGCTCGAACACTTCCGTCCGCGGGAAGCGACCCGGCGTGTTGCCCGGCAGGGTCCAGATGATGTCGGCCACGCCGTCGCGCGCCTGATCGAAGAGCTGGGGCGGCGTGCCGCCGAGTTGCATGCTGGGGAAGATGTCGATCTTCAGCTGGCCCTGGCTATCGGCCTCCACCTTCTTCGCCCAGGGCGCCAGCAGCTTGCTGTGCGCATTCGAAAGCGGCGGCAGAAAATGATGCATGCGCAAGGTGACGGCCTGCGCGCGGGCCGAAGTGACGATGGCCGGGCTGGCGATCAGGGTCGCCGCGCCGAGGCCGAAACCGCGCCGAGTGAGCTTCATGGACAATCCTCCCAGGTTCGGCCCTCGACATCGCTCGCTTTTCGGGGCCGGATCATATGAGGTATAGGGCCTGGGAAAGCGACGCGCCAGTGCGTTCGGGCGAAGAACTTGCCTTGTGGCGAATGAGATGCGCGGCAAATTGCAGGATTGCAAAGGTGGTTTGATGCGGCTTCATGGCTATTTCCGTTCATCGGCGGCATTCCGGGTGCGAATCGCACTCAATCTCAAGGGCTTGAGCGCCGAACACGTGTTCCATCACCTGCGCCACAATGCGCAGAACGCGCCGGAATTCCTCCACCTCAATCCGCAGGGCCTGGTGCCTGCCTTCGAGCTCGATGACGGGACCGTGCTCACGCAGTCGCTGGCCGTCATCGAGTGGCTCGACGAGACCTTCCCCGATCCGCCGCTGCGGCCGGGCAATGCCACCCGCCGGGCCCGTATTCTGGCCTTCGCGCTGGCCATCGCCTGCGACATTCATCCGGTGCAGAACCTGAAGGTGCTGAATCGCTTGCGCAGCCTGGGGCAGGATGATTCGGGCGTCGAGGTTTGGGCCGCCTGGGTCAATCGCGAGGGGCTCGCCGCCTGCGAAACGCTGGCGCGCTCAGAAGCCGGGCCGTTCGTCTTCGGCGATCGGCCGACCCTCGCGGATCTCTGCCTCGTGCCGCAGCTGGGCAATGCGCGGCGCTTCAAGGTGGATGTGAGCGCCGATCCGCGTCTGCTCGAGGCGGAGGCCGCCGCATTGGCGCTGCCGGCCTTCGCGCGTGCCGCACCGCAGAACCAGCCGGATTTCGAAGCCTGAGGCGCGTTGAGCTTCGTGGCGAGAGGTGCCAATTGACAAGCCCCGGCGA
>NZ_JBJTDY010000104.1:0-5226 GCF_046092605.1 Rhabdaerophilum sp.
CCGATGCAGGGCAGTGCGTTGATGCCCTTCCTGATGAGATAGGCCGGGGGCCGCATGTTCACGACTTCTGCCGCGCCGGGATAGCCGATCGGCCCTGTCCCGCGCATGACGAGGATGCCATCCGCCCCGATCTTGAGGGACGGATCATCGATGCGATGGTGATAATCCTCCGGGCCATCGAACACGAAGGCAGTGCCTTCGAAGGCATTCATGTCCTTCGGGTTTTCGAGATAGCGCTGGCGGAACTCGGGCGAGATCACGCTGGTCTTCATGATGGCGCTGTCGAAGAGGTTGCCCTTGAGGTTCAGGAAGCCTGCCCGGGCTTTCATCGGCTCGGCGAACGGCTTGATGACGCGGCGATCCTCGCTGAAACGGCCGCGATTGTTCTCGCCGAAGGTCTTGCCGTTCACCGTCAGCGCATCCTCATGGATGAGGCCCTGCCCGATGAGCTCGGCCGCCACGGCCGGCACGCCGCCGGCGCGATGATATTCCTCGCCGAGATACTCGCCGGCGGGCTGGAGATTCACCAGCAGCGGCACATCATAGCCGTATTTCTCCCAGTCGTCCGGCGTGAGTTCGATGCCGAGATGGCGCGCGATGGCGATCAGATGGATCGGCGCGTTGGTCGAGCCGCCAATGGCGGAATTGACCCGGATCGCGTTCTCGAACGCCTTGCGCGTCATGATCTTCGAAGGCGTGAGCCGCTCGAAAACCATCTCCACGATGCGCTTGCCGGTTTCGTAAGCGCATTGCTGACGCTCGCGATAGGGAGCGGGGATCGCCGCCGAGCCCGGCAGGCTCATGCCCAAGGCTTCCGCGAGGCTGTTCATGGTCGAGGCCGTGCCCATCGTGTTGCAATGCCCGGTGGAGGGAGCCGAGGACGCCACAAGTTCGATGAACTGCTCGTAGTTGATTTCGCCCGCCGCCATCATCTGCCGCGCCTTCCAGACAATCGTGCCGGAGCCGGTGCGCTCGCCGCGGAACCAGCCATTGAGCATCGGCCCGACATTCATGGAAATCGCGGGGATATCCACCGTCGCGCCGGCCATCAGCAGGGCCGGAGTGGTCTTGTCGCAGCCCGTCAGCAGCACCACGCCGTCGAGCGGATAGCCATAGAGGACCTCCACCAGACCGAGATAGGCGAGGTTGCGATCCAGCGCAGCCGTTGGCCGTTTGCCGGTTTCCTGAATCGGGTGGACCGGGAATTCCATCACCACGCCGCCCGCCTCGCGAATGCCTTCGCGAATGCGCTGGGCCAGCACCACGTGATGCCGGTTGCAGGGCGAGAGATCGGAGCCCGTCTGCGCGATGCCGATGATCGGCTTGCCCGATTGCAGTTCCTCGCGCGTCAGCCCGTAATTCAGGTAGCGCTCGAGATAGAGCGCGGTCATGTCCGGGTTGCCGGGATTGTCGAACCAGTCGCGCGAGCGAAGTTTGAAGCCTTTACGCGAAGCCGGTTTACGGGCCATCTTGGCCTCTCCTCATTCATCATATGTTTGGGCAAGCATGCCGCGATGTTGGTCGGAGATCAATCGGAATTCCGCGCGAAAACGAAAACATTTTCATCCCGCTTTCGCGCATCTTGCGCAAGCCGCCGCTTCTTCGCAGAGTGGCGGCACCGGGGCGCATCGTCCCGCGCATTCAAGACCAGAACCGCCGAAGAGGCCCGAGAGAGGGAGTTCATGCTGGATATCGTCCCCGCCTTCGCCCGCATCGGCGAGGAGAACGCCTTTGCGGTCCTCGCCCGCGCGACCGAACTTGCCCGCCAGGGCCGCGACATCATCAATCTCGGAATCGGCCAGCCGGATTTCCCAACCCCCGGCCATATCGTGGAAGCGGCGATCAAGGCCCTGCGCGATGGCCAGCATGGCTACACGCCCGCAACCGGCATTCTCCCCCTTCGCGAGGCGGTGGCGGCGGATGTGCATCGCCGGTTCGGAGCGGAGGTGTCGCCGGAGCGCGTGATGGTCGTGCCTGGCGGCAAGGTGACCATGTTCATGGCGATCCTGATGTTCGGCCAGCCGGGCGTGGAGATCCTCTATCCCGATCCCGGTTTCCCCATCTATCGCTCGATGATCGAATTCACGGGCGCGACGCCCGTCCCCGTGCCGATCCGCGAGGAGAACGGCTTTGCCTTCTCCGCGGAGGAGACGCTCTCGCTCATCACGCCGCGCACGCGCCTGCTCATCATCAATTCGCCCGCCAACCCCACGGGCGGCGTCACGCCCAGGGCCGAGATCGACAAGCTGGTCGCAGGCCTCGCGCGCTTCCCGCGCGTCGCGCTGATGTCGGACGAGATCTACGATCAGATGACCTATGACGGCGAGGCGCATTGCTCGCTGCTGACCTATCCGGAAATCCGGGATCGCCTCATCCTGCTCAATGGCTGGTCGAAGACTTATGCCATGACCGGCTGGCGCCTGGGCTGGTCCATCTGGCCCGAGAAAGCCTATGAGGCGGCGCGCAAGCTTGCGGTGAATTCCTTCTCCTGCGTCAACGCGCCCGCCCAATGGGCGGGACTCGCGGCGCTCACCGGCCCGCAGGATGATGTGCATCGCATGGTTGCGGAGTTCGATCGCCGGCGGAAGGCGGTCGTGGCCGGGCTCAACGCGCTGCCGGGCATTTCCTGCGCCACGCCGAAGGGCGCTTTCTACGCGTTTCCCAACATCAGCCAGACCGGCTGGAAGGCGAAGAAACTCGCTTCCGCCCTGCTGGAAAAGGCCGGCATCGCCACCATCGGCGGGCCGGATTTCGGCGTATATGGCGAAGGCTATCTCCGCCTCTCCTCCGCGAACTCGCTGCCGAATATCGAGCGGGCTCTTGCCCGGATCGGCGAGTTCCTCGCGACCGAACAAGCCGCCGCCTGAGCCTGGAGAGAGACGATGCCCAGCCATTTCGACCGGCTCGAAACCCGCTCGCCCGAGAAGCGCGAGGCGGAGGATTTCCGCACGCTCCGCGCGCTGCTGACCGATCGCATCAGCAAGGCGCCGGCGCTGAAGAAGCAGCTCAAGGGCATCGATATCCGGTCCTTGAAGAACCGCGCCGCGCTTGGAGAGGTGCCGGTGTTCCGCAAGAGCAATCTTCTCGCGCTGCAAAAGGAGAAGCCACCTTTCGCGGGGCTGGCTGCGACCAAGACCGGCGCGCTGAAGCGTCTCTTGATGTCCCCCGGGCCGATCTTCGATCCCGAAGGGCATGCCGGCGATTGGTGGGGTGCCGGTCGCGCCTTCTTCGCGGGGGGGATGCGCAAGGGTGACGTGGTGCTGAATACCTTCAGCTACCATTTCACGCCCGGCGGCTTCATCTTCGAATCGGGAGCACATGCCATCGGCGCTGCAGTGATCCCCGCGGGTCCGGGACAGACCGAGCAGCAGCTCGATGCCATCGAGGCGCTTCGTCCCAATGCCTATGCCGGCACGCCGGACTTCCTGAAGATCCTCATCGAAAAGGCCATCGAGGCCGGTCGGCCGGTCACCTCGATCCGGAAGGCGATGGTCTCGGGCGCCGCCTTCCCGCCCAGCCTTCAGGCCTTCGTGAAGGATCATGGAATCGTGGCCTGCCAATGCTACGCGACGGCCGATCTCGGCATCGTCGCCTATGAAAGCCTCGGCCAGCCCGGCCTCATCATCAATGAGGGGCTGATCGTCGAGATCGTGAAGCCCGGCACGAACGAAGCCCTCCCCGAGGGCGAGGTGGGCGAGATCGTCGTCACGCGTCTCAACGCGGATTATCCGCTGCTGCGCTTCGGCACGGGCGACCTTTCGAAGATCATTCCGGGACGGAGCCCCTGCGGCCGCACCAACCAGCGCCTCGCGGGCTGGATGGGCCGTGCGGACCAGCGCACGAAGGTGAAGGGCATGTTCGTCGACCCCGCGCAGATCGAGGCGGTGCGGAAGGCGCATCCCGGCCTCGGCCGCCTGCGCCTTGTCGTGATGCGCAAGAATGAACAGGATACGATGACGCTCCGCGCCGAAAGCGGCGAGGCATCGCCAAGCCTCGCGAGCGCGCTCGCCGCGAGCCTTCAGACGCAGACCAGGCTCAGGGGCGAGGTGGAACTCGTGGAGCCGGGCTCGCTGCCCAATGATGGAAAGATCATCGCGGATGAACGTCCGATCGGCTGAGAGCCGCGTAAAGCAAGGCAACCGGGCGCGCTTTCCCGCGTGACGCCCCCCTCCCGATGCCTTACGGAACGCTCCGATGAATAAACATCAGCCGTTGATGATTGATGACGCCATGAACCGTGAGTTCGAGACGCGCCGCGAAGCTGAGATGCGGGCCGTTCGCCTGCCGCCGGATCACCCTCCGGTGAAGACGGGCAAGGTGGGCGTCCTCCTCCTCAATCTCGGCACGCCGGATGGGACCGATTACTGGTCCATGCGCCGGTATCTGAAGGAATTCCTGTCCGATCGGCGCGTTATCGAGGTGCCGCGCCTGCTCTGGTGGCCGCTGCTGAACCTCATCATCCTGACGACGCGCCCGGGCAGAAAGGGCAAGGATTACGCGACGATCTGGAACAACGAGAAGAACGAAGGGCCGCTCAAGACCATCACCCGCAATCAGGCGGACAGGCTGGCGGAGCGTCTTTCGGGCGATGACCGCATCGTTGTGGATTTCGCGATGCGCTATGCGAACCCGTCCACGGAGAGCCGCATCCAGTGGCTGAAGGATCAGGGCTGCAACCGCATCCTGCTGGTGCCGCTCTACCCGCATTATGCCGCGGCCACCACGGCCACCGCCGCCGACCAGGCCTTCCGCGCGCTGATGAAGATGCGCTGGCAGCCCTATGTGCGCGTGGCCCCCGCCTATGCCGATGATCCCGCCTATATCGAGGCGCTCGCCAATTCCGTGCGCACCCATCTCGCCGGGCTTGATTGGGAGCCGGAGGTGCTGGTCGCGACCTTCCACGGCATGCCGGAAAAGTATCTTCACAAGGGCGACCCCTACCATTGCGAATGCCAGAAGACCGGTCGCCTGCTGCGCGAGGCTTTGGGCTGGCCGAAGGAGCGTTTCCGCATCACCTTCCAGTCACGTTTCGGCAACGATCCGTGGCTGCAGCCCTACACGGATGAAACCGTCGAAGCGCTCGCGAAATCCGGCGTGAAGCGCCTCGCCATGATCGCGCCCGGCTTCTCGGCGGATTGCCTCGAGACGCTGGAAGAACTGGACGGTGAGAACCGCGAGATCTTCGAGCATAATGGCGGCGAGCATTTCAGCTATATCCCCGCGCTG
>NZ_JBJTDY010000105.1:0-2965 GCF_046092605.1 Rhabdaerophilum sp.
GAGGGGCAGTTTCAGGCCCATTCCACGAAACCCGGCGCGGATGCCGCCCTGCGGGCCTTGGCGGAGCGGATTCTCGCGCTTCCGGCTTGACTTTATCCCATCCAGCGGCGATAGCCCCGTCTCCCTCGCGCGAGCCTGCTCGGTGATGGGATACGCACCCGTGGCACCGGTTTCGTGTGTCTGTCGCGCTGAAATCTCTCCGGAGGGGAAGGCGAGAGGAGGGGCGTTCCAAGCTCGGCCCTTCGGGGCCTCACCCGTTCGGGTCTGGCTGGAACGCGATGGTGGAACCCCTGAATGGCATTGCCGTTCGGGTTGCCGTCGTTTTCGGGCTGATCCGCCAAAAGGAAACGACGATGTCGAAGCGTCACGAAGCGAAATACAAGATTGATCGCCGCATGGGCGAGAACATCTGGGGCCGTCCGAAGTCCCCGGTGAACAAGCGCGAATATGGCCCGGGCCAGCATGGCCAGCGCCGCAAGGGCAAGATGTCGGATTTCGGCACCCAGCTCCGCGCCAAGCAGAAGCTGAAGGGCTATTACGGCTCGATCTCCGAGAAGCAGTTCCGCCGCTACTACGCCGAAGCGATCCGCATGCGCGGTGACGCCGGCGAGAACCTTATCGGCCTGCTCGAGCGCCGCCTCGACGCGGTGATCTATCGCGCGAAATTCGTGCCGACCGTCTTCGCCGCCCGCCAGTTCGTCAGCCATGGCCACGTGAAGGTCAATGGTCACCGCGTGAACATTGCATCCTACTCGGTGAAGCCGGGCGACGTGATCGAACTGCGCGACGCCGCCAAGAACATGATCCTCGTGCAGGAAGCGGTCGGCCTCGCCGAGCGCGATGTGCCGGATTATGTCGAGGTCGATCACTCGAAGTTCACAGCGAAGCTCGCCCGCGTCCCCGGCCTTGCGGATGTGCCCTACGCGGTGCAGATGGAACCGAACCTCGTGATCGAATTCTATTCGCGCTGAAATTAAACAGCTGAAAAAACACAATATATAGTGTTTTATTCAAAAAATCAGGCGTCAAAAAGGAATATGTTGACGCCTTTTCTATGCGGGCGGCCATCGGAAAAATTAATATTTCGAAATCGCCTGTTTCAGTATTGGCGAACGGCGCGGTGTGCTCATGTTCGTTACACAGGTTGCACACAACTCGACGGAAAACCGCGTTGTTGTTTTGGCAGATATCGGTTTAGGCGGTCGCGCGGCGTCAGTCCCCGCCTACGCCGAGGCGGTTGGGCAGGCGCTTGTCGATGGCGTATTGGAGCAGGGCGGCCGCACGATAGACCGCGTGGGCGAACTTCCCTTGGGGCATCGTCAGGAGCAGCGCCATCACTATGCCCATATGCACGGCCAGGAGCGCCGGCATCGCTGCCGCATGGCGTAAGACGAGCAGCACGAGGCCGACAGGACCAATGATCAGGCCGATGCCGCCGAATGTACCGCGCACGACCGGCAGGTTCGTCATGGCATAGGGCGCCTTCAGGCCGAGGGCGCAGTGGTAGAACGTGGCGACACTGGTGGATGCGAAGCAGAGCATGAAGCCGTAGAAGGTGAGGTGGTGGAAGCGTCGCCGCGCCAGCGTGAAGCAGTCGTCCGCCTCGTTGCAGGCGGCGCACTGCCAGCCTACTGGCCGGCGTCGGAACCTGCTTGCCAGCATCCCGGGACGATGTTAGCACCTCGATTGGGCAGGCGGTCATTTGGGAACCTCGGATGAAGTTGTTTGCGAGATTTCCGCTCCCGCTGCCGTTGCGCTTGCCGCAGAGGTTCAGGCTGCTCATCAGCCTTGCGGTGCCGCTAGCAATGATCGCTGTTTCGCTCCCCGCCAGAGGAGCGGATCGAACCGCCCCGATGGACGCCTCGCTCGCTCCGCATTGGACGTTTACGGTGAACGCCTATGCCTAGCTGTCAGGCATTAACGGGCGCGTGCGCACCATTCCGCCTTTGCCTGCCGTCGACGTGAACATCAGCTTCGGCACGGTGCTTCGGAACCTTGATGGCGCTCTGATGGGGACGGCCGAGGCCCGGTTCGACCGCTACATCTTCTTGACCGATCTCGTAGCCTCCCGGATCTCTCCCAAGAAGGCTATCGCGCTGCCCGCCGGTCCGGACAGCGTCCGCATCGAGAGCGGAGCGGTGATCGGGAGCGGCCTCGTCGGGTACCGGTTCCTGGAAACGACCAATGTCAGCCTCGATGTCCTCGTAGGCGCCCGATTGTTCGCGCTCAACAACACTCTGAGTATTACCGGCGGGCCCGTGTCCCCCTCCTTCGGCAAGAGCGAGCTCTGGGTAGACGGCGTTGCCGGAATCCGAGGGATCGCGACGCTCTCGGACCGGCTTTTCATGACCGTCATCGCCATTGGCGGAGGCCTCTCATCCAGATACGAGTGGGACCTGTTCGGCGGCCTTGGCTACCGCTTCAGCGATAGCTGGAGCGCGTTCGCGGGATAACGGGCGCTGAAGGTCGATTACCGGAGAGGCGACTTCATTTACAACGTTCTGCAGCATGGTCCGGTGCTGGGTGCGCAGTTTCGTTTTTGCGCCAGCCGATCGTTGGAGTTTCATATGTCGACGCGCCGTGATTTCGTCCAGGCACTTCCGGCCTTGGGAGCAGCCTTCGCAGTTGGTTCGAGCATAACTCTGAACGAGAGTTCGGCACAGACCATGCCGACGCCGCTCAGTGGCCACTTTCATCCCAAAGGCAAGGCGCCGACGAGCCACACCATTGCGGCGATCAGGCGCGCCTCCGCCAACCTTCCCTTCGGCGACACGCGCGATTTCGAGGAGCTGAAGAAGGGCTTCATCGCGCCGATGCCGGATCTCGTCATCAAGGCCGATGCGGGCCATGACGCGGTGGACATGAAGCGCTTCCAGTTCCTCAACGAGGACCGGGAGTTCGACAGCATCCACCCCTCGATGCTGCGGATCGACAGGCTCAACAACAATTACGGCCTCTATGAAGT
>NZ_JBJTDY010000106.1:0-5106 GCF_046092605.1 Rhabdaerophilum sp.
AGGTCTGCATCTCGAGGATATATGGCCCCTTGCCGGAGCGGGCATGCGCGATGGCGCGTGCCCCCGCCTCGCGCACGGCCTGAACATCCATGCCATCCACCTGCTCGCCCGGGATGTTGAAGGAGACGCCGCGCTTCGAAAAATCCTGCTGCGCGGAGGCGCGGGAAACCGAAGTGCCCATCGCATAACGATTATTCTCGATGATGTAGACCACCGGCAGGCTCCAGAGCTCCGCCATGTTGAAGCTTTCGTAGACCTGGCCCTGGTTCGCGGCGCCGTCACCAAAATAGGCGAGGCTCACATTTCCGTTCGAGGTGTAGCGGTTCGCAAACGCGAGGCCCGTGCCGAGTGCGACCTGCGCGCCGACAATGCCATGGCCACCATAGAAATGTTTCTCGCGGCTGAACATGTGCATCGAGCCACCCTTGCCGCGCGAGTAACCGCCCTTGCGGCCCGTCAGCTCGGCCATGACGCCGTTGGCGCTCATGCCGCAGGCGAGCATGTGGCCGTGATCGCGATAACCGGTGATGACCTGGTCGCCCGGAATGGTCGCCATCTGCATGCCGACCACCACGGCCTCCTGGCCGATATAGAGGTGGCAGAAGCCGCCGATGAGGCCCATGCCATAGAGCTGTCCGGCCTTCTCCTCGAAGCGGCGGATGAGAAGCATGTCGCGATAGGCGCGGAGATCTTCTTCCCTGCTGAAAGGCTTAGGGCCGGTGGCGCGTTTCGCCGTCGTGACTTTTGCCGCTTTCTTCGCCGGAGCAGGCGCGCCTTTGGTGGCGTTGCCCGCGATCTGGGCTCCGTTGCTTGCCATCTTCTCCCCTCGCATCCTCTCCCCGCCTGGGCGGAGCTGGTGACGTTTCGCTTCCCTCGAAGCTTCGGCGCCGATCTTGCGAGCCGGACGACCTGCCTCGAATTGCCTACTTGAGAAGAAGCCTAGTGCCACAAACGGGCGAGCGCCAGAAGCTTTTCGCAAGAAAGAGACCTATGCCATCGGCGCATGGGATGTCACGAAACGGCCGCTTTTGTGCGATGCACAATAGCTTGGGGCTCAAAACCCAGCCCAGCCCTGCGTTCAGCGCATGGCCGATCCGGCAAGCCTCTATCGATCGAGGAGGATGACCACGTCGCTGCGATGCACGAGGTTCAGCATGGCGCGATTACGTTCGTCGATCAGGTCGCGATCCACCTTCTGGTTCGAAAGCTGGCTGACCCGACGCTCCCAGGCCTGTTTTTCAGCCCGGAATTCAGCGATTTCCCGCGTGATCTCCTCGGTGCGGATCTTGGCCTCACGCTTGGCCGCAAGCCCGCGGTCGCCGGTCTGCGCGGAATGCAGGAAATAGGCGCTCGCGCTCCAGGCCAGGCTGTGAAAAGCCACGAGGGCGAGGATGCGGCGGCGGCGGGTATGGACGATCATGCCCCGATGATCGCCGATCAGCGTTAAGGAAGGGTTGGGATGCCCTCACCGCCTGCTCGTCACCGCGAGGCCAGAGACAATCAGCGCAATTCCCGCCCATTGGACCGGGCCCGGCCATTCGGCCAGCAGCGGAATGGCGGAGATTGTGCCGATGACCGGGATGAGCGGCGGGAACCTGCCCGATTCGGCGGCACCCACGAGCTTCACCGCATGTCCCCACATCCAGAGGCCGATGATCATGTTCAGCACGCCCTGATTGAAGCCATGAAAAAAAACTGCGCCGATCGGCAGGGCGAGCAACCGTTCCGCGCCGTTGAAGAGATACCACGGCCAGAAGACGAGCGCGGAGAGCACGGCCAGCACGGATGTCGCGCGCAGAGCATCGACCTTCCACAATTGCAGCAGCAGCGGATAGCCTCCCCAGAGCAGGCCCACTCCGAAGAAACAAAGATCACCCAGCAGCACATTGCGCGCGCCGGAGGTTGTCGCTGCGAGCGCAATCAGTGCGAGGCCACCCAGAACAACCCCGATTCCCAGCCAGCCCCGCCGGCCGGGATCCGCCCCGAAAATGAGCCAGCCCCCCACCGCGCCGATCACCGTCACCGTGCCGGGGCCGATGGAAGCGCCGTGCGCGGCCGGCGAAAGCGAAAGCCCCTGCATCATCAGGAGCGTCATCGGCAGACCGGAGGAGAGGGTGAGGATCAGCCCCCTGCCCCAGCCGATGCCGGCACAATCGCGCAAGCCACCGGCCTTCAGAAACAATGGAAAAAGCAGGACGGCCGCCACGCCGAAGCGCAGGGCCGTCATGTCGAGGACGGTGAAGCCGTTCAGCACCGCATGGCGCGAGATGGCGAAGTTGGTGCCGTAGATCGTCACGGCACCGAGCATCGCCAAGGCCGCGAGGGCGCGCGGGCTGAGGGTCATGGCGCTCAGGCCAGGGCCTTCAGCGCCGCACGGCCGGCATAGAGGGCCATGTCGCCCAGTTCCTGCTCGATGCGCAGGAGCTGGTTGTATTTCGCGGTGCGATCCGACCGCGCGAGGCTGCCCGTCTTGATCTGCCCGCAATTCGTGGCGACTGCGAGATCGGCGATGGTGGAATCCTCGGTTTCACCCGAGCGATGGCTCATCACGGCAGTATAGCCCGCGCGCTGCGCCATCTCCACGGCGTTTAGCGCCTCGGTCAGCGAGCCGATCTGGTTCACCTTTACGAGGATGGAGTTGCCGGTCCGGGTGCTGATGCCCTGGCTGAGGCGCGCAACGTTCGTGACAAAGAGATCATCCCCCACGAGCTGGCATTTCGCACCGATGCGATCGGTCAGCAGCTTCCAGCCCTCCCAATCGTCCTCGGCCATGCCGTCTTCGATGGAAACGATGGGGTAATCCGCGACGAGCTTTTCGAGATACTTCACCTGCGCCTTGATATCGCGCTTCTTTTTCTCGCCGTGATAATCGTAGACGCCGTTCTTGAAGAACTCGGTCGAAGCGCAATCGAGCGCGATCGCCATGTCGCCGTCGCGGCCCGGCTTGAACCCAGCCTTCTCGATCGCGGCCATCACGAAATCGAGCGCGGCCTCGGCGCTCTTGAGGTTCGGCGCGAACCCGCCCTCATCCCCCACATTGGTGTTGTGGCCCTTGTCCTTCAGCGCCTTCTTCAGGGTGTGGAACACTTCCGCGCCCATCCGCAAGCCCTCGGCGAAGGACGGCGCGCCGATCGGCATGATCATGAATTCCTGAAAATCGATGGGGTTGTCAGCATGCGCGCCGCCATTGACGATGTTCATCATCGGCACCGGGAGCACGCGGGCATTGGCGCCGCCGACATAGCGATAGAGCGGTAGGCCACGGGATTCCGCGGCGGCCTTCGCCACCGCGAGCGATACGCCGAGAATGGCGTTCGCGCCAAGGCGGGACTTGTTCTTCGTGCCGTCGAGCTTGAGCATCTCATGGTCGATCGCGATCTGGTCCTCGGCATCCATGCCGGTGATCGCGTCCGAGATTTCGGTCAGGACGTTCTCAACCGCTTTGGTCACGCCCTTGCCGAGATAGCGAGCGCCGCCATCGCGCAGTTCCACCGCCTCATGCGCGCCGGTCGAAGCGCCCGAGGGGACCGCCGCGCGGCCGAGCGCGCCATCTTCCAGCACGACATCGACCTCGACGGTCGGGTTGCCGCGGCTGTCGAGGATCTCGCGTGCAATCACATCCACAATCAAAGTCATGAGTCCAATTCCTCCAGATGGCTTTTCGCAAGTCCCGCTGGCGGCTCCTTAGAGCATGCCGCGAAAAAGTGGAAACCGGTTTTTCGCCCTGAAGGCATGCGACAAGGACAGACCTGCATGCTGCGAAAAAGTGGAAACCGGTTTTTTGCCAGCAGGCATGCTCGGAAAACAGGTCCGAAGGCGAGCATGATTTCGCAACCGGAAAGGCGATAAGTCAGCCATCTCGCGCGCATCTTCCGCTGGTGGCGCCGGATCGCCCGGATGCCGCGGAAACAGCCTGGCTCGCCGGCTGCCTGCCGCGCTGGCGGGATGGGGATTTCCCGTGCATCCACATGTCAGAACCTGAACTTCCCGGCACCCGCGACGATCTCGCGCTCGATTCCGAGGTGGCGGAGCGGCTGCCTTTAGGTTAGAGCCCGCCAAACTCCGCTCAGGAAATGATCCGATGGCCGCTCCGTTCGAAACCATGCAGCTTGGCAAGGCGTCTGCCCCTCCCGCTTCCCCCGAGGAAGCGGTTCTGGATCGCGTGCCCAATCCGCACCCGGACAGCCCCTATCTCGCGCGCTTCACCTGCCCGGAATTCACCTCGATCTGCCCCGTCACCGGGCAGCCGGATTTCGGCATCCTCGTGATCGATTACGTGCCGGGGAAGTGGCTGGTGGAGAGCAAATCGCTCAAGCTCTATCTCGGCGCGTTCCGCAATCACGGCGCCTTCCACGAGGATTGCACGGTGGGCATCGGCCGGAAGCTCGTGGAACTTCTGGAGCCCGTGTTCTTCCGCATCGGCGGCTACTGGTATCCGCGCGGGGGAATCCCGATCGATGTCTTCTGGCAGCATGGCGAGGCGCCGAAGAATATCTGGCTGCCCGATCAGGGCGTGGCACCCTATCGGGGCCGCTGAGCCGATCAGACGCCGAAGCCGCGCCGTTCCATGCAGGACATGATCCCCGCCTGCTTGCCCGGTTCGCGCGCGAAAGCGGAGCGGCCCGAATTGCGATGCTCTTCCACCTTGCCGCCATGCGCCGTGATGCAGTGACAATAGGCGTGGCGTTCCTTCTCGCGGATGCGGTTGCAGGCGGAATCGCCCTCGGTCTGCGGGGCGGAGAAGCCGAACAGAAAAGCCAGCAGGACAGGCGATGTCGAGGACATGGCGGGAAGGATTGAAGCGGGAGTTGCAGAACCGGCATCCGGGGTGGCGATGCAGTCGCCCAAAGTCAACCCCGCTCAGAGGTTTTTCGTCACCTTGTCATAGGCCTTGAGCCGCGCGAGCAGCGCCCTCATCTCGTGGAGCGGCACCATGTTCGGGCCATCGGAGGGGGCCTTGTCCGGGTTTTCATGCGTCTCGATGAAGAGACCGGCAACCCCCACCGCGATCGCGGCGCGGGCGAGAACCGGCACGAATTCGCGCTGCCCGCCGGTGGAACCGCCCTGCCCGCCCGGCTGCTGCACGGAATGGGTCGCATCGAAGAT
>NZ_JBJTDY010000107.1:0-5813 GCF_046092605.1 Rhabdaerophilum sp.
TCGACCGGCTCACCACCAGGCAGATCGCCAATCAGGATTCGATCGAGGATCGGGTCGCAGCGCTCGTCGCGCGCCAGGCGGAACTCGAGGCGCGCTACCTGCTCGTGAACGATCTCGAACAGCGCGCCGCGCGGTTCGACAGGGCGGGCGTCGCTTCCCGTGGCGCATGCAGGCCGGCCTGCGCGGCGCGCTGTTCGAGATCGTTCACGAGCAGGTAGCGCGCCTCGAGTTCCGCCTGGCGCGCGACGAGCGCTGCGACCCGATCCTCGATCGAATCCTGATTGGCGATCTGCCTGGTGGTGAGCCGGTCGATTCGCTGGCGCAGTTCGATGATGCGATCCTCGTAGGCGCGGAGGTCACGCCTTTCGCCGTAGACCATGGCCAGCAGCGCATCATCGCGAAAGACATGATAGAGCGTTCCGGCGACCGCCATCAGGATCATGAACAGGCTGAGTGCCATGGCGCCGAGGAAAAGCGGGCCGCCGATCTCGATCGTGTCCCAGCCCGATCCGCGTCGCACGAGGAATGCAAAACGGGCACCGGTATTGGCGCCAGGCTGGGTAATCGGTGCGCGGGCAAGCTTCAATGCGGCACTCCGAACCGGACTTTGCTTCAGACAAAGTCTTAAGCGGTTAGGGTTAATACCGCGCTAAGCAGGGCCGGTCCGGAGGGCTCCAGACCGGCTTTCCGGCACCATTCAGAGCGTCCTTGCCGCTTCCAGAACCTCGGCCGCGTGCCCCGGAACCTTCACCTTGTTCCAGACCTTCGCGATTTTCCCGGCCGGATCGATCAGGAAGGTCGTGCGCTCCACGCCCATGTATTTGCGGCCATACATGCTCTTCTCGGTCCAGACGCCATAAGCCTCGAGCATCGCCTTCGATTCATCCGAGACGAGGGCGAAATCGAGCCCGTGCTTCCTCTTGAACTTGTCGTGGCTTGCGGCGCTGTCGGGCGAGACACCGAGGATTTCGGTGCCGGCCTTGGCAAAATCGCTTTTCAAAGCGTTGAAATCCTTGGCTTCCTGCGTGCAGCCCGAGGTGTCATCCTTGGGGTAGAAGTAAAGGACCAGCTTCTTGCCGGCGAAATCCTTCAGCGAGATCGTGCGGCCACCGTCACCCGGAAGCGTGAAGGCGGGGGCGATGGTACCGGCGGCGGGCGGCTGTTCGGTCATGGTGCGTTCCTGTGAAAAAAGATTGGGGCCGGCACCGGAGGAAATTGCGCCGGCCCGAAGGGTTTACGCCCGACATGGCGGGGAAGATTGCGTTCCGGCGTGATTTTGGCTGCATCCTTTCGAAACGCCATGCAATGGCCGGGATTAAGCATCAAGGAAGGGCATCGCCATGGACGCGGCGCGCGTCGGGCGCTTGTGCTATCAGGCGGAAGACAAGGACGAATCGTCCGGCGACAAGAAAGAGGCGGCGGCTTTGGAACAGGAAAAAGCCATTCAAAGGCTGTTGCGGAACCGGCCTTTTGGCTGGCGGCGCGGCTTGCGAGTATTTGTCCTGGGCTTCGCGATCATGTCGCTTCTGATGGTCGGGGGCCTGTTTTTTGCCTATTTTCATTTCCGCAACAATGAAAATTCCGATTTCCTGCGCGAGCGCGTTCTGGCGGCCATCACGGATATTGCGGGGCAGGATGCGCGCATCGTGCTCGATCGCGCCGGCATGGCGCTGACCGGCATCGATCCGGCTTTCTCGCTTTCGGGTCTGAAGGTCGACAGCCCGAGGGCGGGCTATTCGGTGGCCATCGGCCAGCTCGATCTCGATCTCAGCACCAGTTCGATGTTCCGGCTCTCGATGGACCCCAAGCGGCTTTCGGTGTCTCAGGTCGATCTCGTCCTGCCTCCGGCCGGGGGCGGGCCGGATGTCGTGGAACGGCTGGCAATGGGGCTCGAAAGCCTTGCCGGCCTCGCCGAACTGATCGCTGGGGTGCCTAATCTCGAATCGGTCGACGTGCCGCGATTCAGCATCGCCAGGCGGACGGAAGCGGGCGCGCCGCTTCCGTTTGGCGTGCCTTTCAGCATGGAAATCCGCCGTCAGGGTGACGAGATCCGGTTGCAGATCGCGCGGGCCCGGCCAGTGGGCGCGCCTGGCGTCACAGCGCGGCCCGCTCCGAAGGCACTGGTGCTGAGCCTCGTGAAGGAACCCGCGCATGACGGCCACACGCGGCTGAAACTGCGCTCCGAGGTGGGTGCGCTTGGCGCGCTCGCGGATCTTCTCGACTGGCCGCTGGGCTTCGTCGACCCGGCCTTGCGGCTCGAGGCAGAGCTTGATGCGGGCGTTGGCGAAGGCCAGACGCGCGGAGCGGTGCGGGCCCGCTTCGCGATGGGGGGCGGCACCCTCGATTTCACGCCCTATGGCGTGCCCGCCCTGCGGCTCGACGAGTTCTCCATCGAATTCGTGGGCGAGGCCGGCTCGCCCCGGATGAATATTCCCGCCTTGCGTTTCCGCTCGCGCGAGACCGACATCAAGGCTGCCGGCACGCTGGATATCGAGGGCGAATTCAAGCGCCTGCGCCTTGCGGCGCAGGGCGCCGTGGTCAAGCCCAACAAGGCGGGCGGCAAGCCCGTCACCTTCGAGGAGGTCGGTCTCGAGGCGCGCATCCCGCGCGATCTCTCGGGTGTGCTGCTCGACCGGCTGCTGGTGCGCGATTCCGGGGGCGAGGCGACCGCCTCGGCGGAATTCTCGCTGGCCGATGGGGGGCTTATCGCGACACACATCGCTGCGCGCGGTTTTCCGGCCGAGAAAGGCCTGCGTCTCTGGCCGGTCTTCGTCAGCATCGAGATTCGCGAATGGCTGGTCGACCGGCTGGATGCCGGTCTGCTCGCGAGCCTCGACATGCGCTCGCGTCTCGCGGGCAAGGTGCTCGATGATGCCTGGCGCCAGCGCCCGCTGCCGGATGAATCGATCTCGGCCGAATGGTGGCTCGAGGGCGTGACGCTCCGGCCGGTCTCCGATGCGCCGCCCGTGCGTGAAGCGGTGGTGACCGGGCGCAGTTCCGGGCGCAAGGCGCAGCTTCGGGTCGAAAGCGGCTTCGTGGAGGCGGCTGCGGGGGCGCCGGTTTCGATCGCAGGATCCGAATTCAGCGTTGCCGATGTTCATCGCGTGCCGCCGATCCTCGAGATGCGCCTGCCGGCCAAGGGGTCGCTGGCTGGCGTCGCGGCCGTGATTGCCAGCCCCGGACTGGCGATCGGCGCGACAATTCCACCTTCCATCGCGGCCGGGGACGGGCAGGTCGAGGGCATTGTCCAGGCGCAGCTTGCGCTGAAGGGCAGTGGCCCGCGCGAGCTGAAGATCGATGCGCGAGCCGATCTGCGGCAGGTCGCGATCAACAATATCGCGCCCGGCGAGCGGCTGGAGGCGGGCCAGTTCCAGCTGCAATGGCGAGGCTCGACCCTGACGCTGAAGGGTGATGCCCGGCTGAACGGCCTGCCGGCACAGATCGAATGGCGCGCGGAGGGCGACAAGCCCTCGGTTGCCACCGTCCGAGCGACGCTGGACGAGGCCCAGCGGCAGCGCCGCGGCATCGATCTCCGGCCGGCTCTGGCGGGGCCCATCACGGCTAACGTGACCCTGACCTTCGAGCGGAACGATCCGCCGGATGTGGACGTGACACTCGACCTCACCGAAAGCCGCATCGAGGGGATCGTTCCCGGCTTTTCAAAACGCGCGGGCCAGCCCGGCCGGGTGACCTTCGACTACGAGGCCAAGGGCGACCGCGTCTTGCTCGGCGATGTCGTGGTCGATCTGCCTGGCATCAGCCTGAAGGGGCGCATCGACTTGCAGCGCGATGGCGGTTTCAACAAGGCGGAGTTCGAGGAGTTCCGTCTTTCGCCCGGCGACAATGCCAAGGCGACGATCGAGCGCCAGCGCAACCTCATGCGCATCACGGTGCGGGGTAATTCGTTCGACGCCCGACCGTTCCTCAGGGGCATCCAGTCCGGCAAGGTGGACGACAGCCGGGCGCCGGATTTCGATCTTGATCTGCAATCGACTGTCCTGGTCGGCTTTGCGGGGGAACTTCTCGCCAATGCCGATGTGCAGGTGCAGCGCCGCGCCGGCGTGCTGGCGCGCGTGCAGGCGAGCGGCCGGTTCGGAGGCGATGCGCTGATGGTCGAGACCGCGGAAGGCGGGCGGGAAGGGCTGTTGCTGCGCATCGCAAGCGCCGATGGTGGGGCATTGCTGCGCTTCCTCGACATCTATTCGCGCGCTCAGGGCGGGCGGCTCGCGGCGGATATCCGCGTGGGACGCGAGGGGCAGAGCGGCGTGGTGCAGATGCGCGACTTCCTGGTCAGGGGCGAGCCGTTGCTCGCGCGATACAAATCGGATCCCAGCATCCAGCAGCGCCTGCCATCGCAGGCTCTGGTGGCTCCGGGCGCGCGGGACGCGGTGGCCTTCACCAAGCTGCGCGCCGATTTCGATCGCCGGCCGGGCCGCATCGAATTGCGCGAGGCGGTGATTTGGGGCGAGCAGGTGGGCGGCACGCTCGAAGGCGTGCTCGATTACGCTGCTGATCGCGTCGACATGAAAGGCGCGCTGGTGCCGGCCTATGCGCTGAACAATCTCTTCGCGCAGGTGCCCATTTTCGGGCCGATCTTCGGCGGCACGCAATATGAGGGGCTTTTCGCGCTGCCCTTTGTCATTCAGGGCCGGGCCAGCGCGCCGCAATTGCGCACCAACGCGCTCAGCGTCATCGCGCCGGGCATCCTGCGCAAGTTGTTCGAGGTGCAGCGTGAAGGCGCGCCGGTGCGCTGAAGCTCAGGCGAGCTTCAGCAGGATGTGCTTCTTCTTGCCGAGCGAAAGCTTCGCCACGCCATCCGCATTGAAATCGGCCCGCGAGAGTGCCGCGCGCGGATCGCTGACCGTGACGTCATTGACTTTCAGCCCGCCACCCTCGATCTGCCGGCGGGCTTCGCCCGTGCCGGAGACGAGCCCGGCCTTCACGAAGGCCGTGAGCACGCCAAGGCCGGCTTCGACCTCGCCCGAGACGATCGCCACCGTGGGGAGCGAGGTCGCGGTCTCGCCGAGTTCGAAGGCGCGGCGGGCGGTCTCGGCTGCGGCTTCCGCCGCCGCGCGGCCCCGCACAAGGGCCGTGGCTTCCGTGGCGAGCACCTTCTTTGCCTCGTTGATCTCCGCGCCGCCCAGCGCCGAAAGGCGATTGATCTCGCCCATGGGCAGGAAGGTGAAGAGCTTCAGGAAGCGGCCGACATCCGCATCCTCGGTATTCCGCCAATACTGCCAGTAATCATAGGCCGGGAGCTGATCTTCGTTCAGCCATACCGCGCCGCTGGCCGTCTTGCCCATCTTGGCCCCGGAGGCCGTGGTGAGGAGCGGGCATGTCAGCGCGTAGAGCTGGTGCGTGCCCATGCGGCGCCCGAGATCGATCCCCGAAACGATGTTGCCCCACTGGTCCGAGCCGCCCATCTGCAGATTGCAGCCATAGCGCTTCGCGAGTTCCACGAAATCGTAGGATTGGAGCAGCATGTAGTTGAATTCAATGAAGGAAAGTTCGCTCTCGCGCTCGAGGCGGAGCTTCACGCTGTCCATCGAGAGCATGCGGTTGACCGAGAAGTGCCGGCCCACATCGCGCAGGAAGGCGATGTAATTCAGAGGCGCGAGCCATTCCGCATTGTCGACCATCACGGCGTCGGATTGGCCCGCGCCAAAGGTGAGGAAGCTTGAAAAGGTCTTCTTGATCTCTTCCTTGTTGGCGTCGATCTGCTCGATGGTCAGGATCTTGCGCGTCTCGTCCTTGCCCGAGGGGTCGCCCACGCGCGTCGTGCCGCCGCCCATCAGCGGAATCGGCTTGTTGCC